>JAEWWO010000247.1 GCA_023396345.1 Bacteroidota bacterium | reverse complement strand
AGCTATAAGTTTGCCCGATGAAAGCAGTTCTGTGTATAAGCGTATGCATGGCAACGATTCAGGACTTGATCCTTACACAAGAGTTGTTTCTGATGTGTATCAGGATTTATTTCATGAAGGCTCTTTTGTCGGGAAAGGAATTTACGATATCGAAGTATTTGAAAAAGTACTTGCCGACAGATTTCCTGAAAACAGAATTTTGAGCCACGACTTACTCGAAGGGACGTATATTCGTTCCGGTTATTTAACGGATGTGGAATTGTACGAAGATTATCCCGGCACCTATGCTGCAGATATCAACCGCAGACACAGATGGATTAGAGGCGACTGGCAAATAGCTGCATGGGTATTTCCCATTGCACCGAATGGTTCTGGAAAATTAAAGAGAACAAATCTTTCTTCTTTATCAAGATGGAAAATATTTGACAACCTGCGCAGAAGCGTTGTTCCTTTGTGTTTGTTATTGTTGTTGGCTTTGGGGTGGACGGTATTGCCAAAGAAAAATATTTGGTTGCCCATTGTTATCGGCATACTTTTTCTGCCTAATATTATCAGTACTATCTGGCACTTTTTTCATAAGCCTAAAGAAGTAGATTACGGATTTCACATTGCAGATGTAAGCAGAGGGTTTAAACTGGGTTTGTTTCATTTTCTGTTCAATTTTGCCGTGCTGCCTTTTGAAGCCATCAACAGCATTGATGCGGTTTGGCGAGCTTTGTGGAGAATGACGGTATCCAAAACAAAATTACTGGAATGGACACCCAGTCTGCAATTTAAAAGCAATGCTTCTTTAGCCGATACTTACAGATTTATGTGGACAGCTCCGGCTGTAGCAATCGTCTTATTAGTTTTAGTAATTGTTTATGCACCATCTGTTTTGTTTGTTGCATTGCCCGTGCTTTTGCTCTGGGCTGCATCTCCTTACATTGCATGGAGAGTAAGTAAACCCAGCGACAGAAAAATATCTGAACTTTCAGAATCCGATACTTTGTATTTACGTGTACTGGCAAGAAAGACCTGGTATTTCTTTGAAACTTTTGTTACAGAACAAGACAATTATCTTCCGCCGGACAATTATCAGGAATATCCTAAGGAAGTGATTGCACACAGAACATCGCCTACCAACATTGGTATGAGTTTGTTGTCAAATTTGTCAGCGTATGATTTCGGATATATATCTGCCGGTGATTTAATCAGACGAACAGAGAATACCATTGCCACCATGCAAAAGCTGGAACGCTATGGCGGACACTTCTACAATTGGTACGATACGGTTACCTTAGAGCCTTTGTATCCTTTATACGTTTCTACGGTTGATAGCGGAAACCTGGTAGGACATATACAAACACTGCGTCAGGGATTGCTTGAATTGCCGAAAAATAAAATTGTAAACGAAAATATTTTTGAAGGACTGTCTGATACTATTTCCGTTATGCAGTCAGAATTGGGAACGGGAGAGCAAAATATGCTCAACAATTTACAAAATGAAATAAATAATTATAAAAAAACAATTTCCTGGAAAAGTCTCAGCGAAGTAATAAATGCGCTGCAATCCTTGCAGGATACGGCTTCGGAGCATACCAACAGATTGCAGATAACACAACAATCTACAGCCTTGATCTGGATGCAGAAATTTAAACAGCAAATTGAAGACACGCTCGAAGATGTAGAATTATTTGTTCCATGGGCTGATTCAATCAACACGTTATCAGCGTTTGAAGAGTTATCAGTGCTTGACGAAATTCCTTCTGTAAACAGTATCTATGAATTAAGTGAAGAAATTCCATCACGCATAAAAACAGTTTTAGAAAAAACCAATGATAATAAAACGGTTGAGCTGCTTACTGAATTAAAAATTCAGATAACTAAAGCCGGAAGAAATGCATTAGAAAAAATTACAAGAATAAATGAACTAAGCAAGCAATGCATTCTTTTCTCCAGTGTAGATTATGATTTTCTGTATAACCGCGAAAAGAAATTATTACACATTGGTTACAACGTTTCAGAACACAGAAAAGACGCCAGCTTCTACGATCTATTGGCTTCTGAAGCAAGGCTGGCAATATATGCAGCAATTGCGCATGGTAAAATTCCTCAGCAGAGTTGGTTCTCGCTGGGCAGATTATTGACCGGAGATACGCATCCCGCCTTGCTTTCGTGGAGCGGATCTATGTTTGAATATCTGATGCCGCAACTGGTAATGCCTACTTATCCGAATACATTAATCGATCAGACTTCCAAAGCAATGGTGCAGCGTCAGATAGATTACGGAAAACAAAATAATATTCCATGGGGAATTTCCGAATCAGGATATAATATGGTAGATGCCAATCTCAATTATCAGTACAAAGCTTTTGGTGTACCGGGTCTTGGATTGAAAAGAGGTTTGGGTGAAGAGTTGGTAATAGCTCCGTATGCAACCATGCTGGCACTAATGGTTTTGCCAAAAGCCTCCTGCGATAATCTGCGTTTGCTTTCCAAATCCGGATTTGAAGGTAGATATGGTTTATATGAAGCAGTAGATTATACGGCATCGCGTTTGCCGAGAAAACAAAACTACGAGATTATACAATCCTTTATGGCTCACCATCAGGGAATGGGATTCCTTTCTCTTGCCTATGTATTGCTCGATAAAAAAATGCAGAAGCGTTTTGAAAACGATCCGCAGTTTCAGGCAACTCTTTTATTGTTGCAGGAAAAAATACCGAAAGTTGCTAACTATTACAATCAGGATGCAGAGTTAATTGATGTGGTTACTTCCGTTCCTGAAGCACAGATGAGAATCAACAATACGCCAAATACTACCATACCTGATATACAATTATTGTCAAACGGTAAATATCAGATGATGCTTACCAATTCGGGCGGTGGCTACAGCAGATGGAATAATATTGCTGTAACACGCTGGCGTGAAGATACTACCCAGGACAACTGGGGCATGTTCTGTTATATCAAGGATATGGAAACAGGTAAATACTGGTCAAACACGCACCAGCCCACGCTTGTACAAAGTAAAGAATATGAAACCATATTTTCTAAAGGTCATGTAGAGTACAGAAGAAAAGATTTCGGATTTGAAGTAAAAACAGAAGCAGTGGTTTCTCCGGAGGATGATATTGAAATGAGAAGAGTGAGAATTACAAACAGAAACTCTACCAAAAAAACAATTGAAATTACAAGCTATGCTGAAGTAGTGTTGGCGCCACAAGCAGCTGATGATGCGCATCCTGCGTTTAGTAATCTCTTTGTTCAGACCAAAATACTTCCTTCTAAATCATCTATTATTTGCACCAGAAGAGCAAGGTCCGATAAAGAAACCCCACCCTGGATGTTCCATCAGATGTCAGTAAACGGAGCAGAAATAGAAGCCGTATCTTATGAAACCGACAGAATGAAATTCATTGGTCGTGGCTACAGCGTAAGCAAACCGACTGTGCTGGAAAACAATGTTCCTCTGTCAGGAATGCAGGGTTCTGTGCTGGATCCTGTTGTGGCTATAAGATACAGAATTTCGCTGAAACCTAATCAGTCAGCCTCTTTCGATTTGGTGATAGGTATGGCAAATACAGAAGAAATTTGTGAAGGACTGATGAATAAATATCAGGACAAATTCCTTAAAAACAGAGCGTTTGAATTGTCGTGGACGCACAGTCAGGTATTGCTGCGCCAGATTAATGCCACAGAGGCAGATGCCCAGTTATTCAACAGAATTGCCAGTTCTATTATCTACAGTAATCAGGGCTACAGAGCAGATCCGAATATCGTTAAGAGCAATATGCGCGGACAGTCGAGTCTGTGGGGTTATGCCATATCGGGAGATTTGCCGATTGTTCTATTAAAAATTTCCGGCAACGATGATTTGGAATTGACCAAATATCTCATCAAAGCCCATATGTACTGGCATCTGAAAGGATTGTCTGTAGATCTTGTGATTTGGAATGAAGATTACGGAAGTTATCGTCAGGAGTTACAGGATGAAATTCAGGGATACATCACGGCATTAAGTAGTATTTATATCAATGAAAGACCCGGAAGAATTTATCTGCGCACGGGAGATCAGATTTCCAACGAAGACAGAATATTATTCCAGACGGTTGCCAAAGTAATATTTGAAGGCTCGGGTGGTTCACTGGCAGAGCAGGTAAATAAGAAAGTAATTTCTAAAGCTATGCCGCCTTATCTTGAACCCATGTATTCCGTGTTAAGAGAGCCTGCTGCGAAGCAGTTGATATCCTTACCGGATAATCTCATTTTCAATAATACTTACGGAGGATATACAGAAGACGGTAAAGAATATGTGGTACTTACCTCTAAAGATAAAGTATCGCCTGCGCCGTGGAGCAATGTTATAGCGAATAATAAAATAGGAACGATTACTACGCAAAGTGGTTCGGCTTATACATGGATTGATAATGCGCATGAATACAGGCTTACTCCGTGGTACAACGATCCGGTGGGCGAAAGAGCAGGAGAAGCATTTTACATAAGAGACGATGAAACCGGAAAATTCTGGAGCCCGGCACCGTATCCTAAAACAAGCGCTTTACCTTATTTAACCCGACATGGTTTTGGTTATACTACTTATGAGCATATTGAAAGTGGTTTGCATTCTTCGCTGAAAGTGTTTGTAGATGCAGAGGAGAGTGTTAAATTCTTTGAACTGCGTATTAAAAACATTTCTGAAACCAGCAGAAAATTATCCGTTACAGGTTTCATGCAATGGGTGTTGGGAGACATGCCTTCTAAAACCAACATGTATGTGGTTACAGAGAAAGACGTAAACGGTACTGTTTTCGCCAGAAACCGCTACAACACTACCTATGCATCCAAGTTGAATTTCTTTGATGTGGAAGGAGGTGAAAAATCATTCACGGGAGACAGAACAGAATTTATCGGAAGAAACCGTAATCTTGAAAATCCTGTAGCCATGCGCCGTACAAAACTCTCAGGAAGGGTAGGAGCGTCTTACGATCCTTGCGCGGCTATTCAGTTAAAAGTAAATCTTGTGGCTGAAGAAGAAAAGGTACTTGTGTTTAAATTAGGTTCCGGTGTAGATGACGGAGATGCAAAGAGAATACTTGATAAATTTAAAGGCAAACTGGCATGCGAAGAAGCTTTTGCAAATGTGCAGCAGAAATGGGAAGACATTCTTGATGATATAAAAATCAAAACGCCTGATAAAGCATTGAATGTACTGGCAAACGGATGGCTTACTTATCAGGTACTATCCAGCAGATTCTGGGGAAGAAGTGGCTTCTATCAGTCCGGTGGAGCTTTCGGATTCAGAGATCAGTTGCAGGATATTATGTCGCTCATGCACAACCACAATGAAATATCAAGAGATTATATTTTGTACGCAGCTACAAGACAGTTCAAGGAAGGTGATGTACAGCATTGGTGGCATCCGCCTACAGGCAGAGGTGTACGTACTACCTGTTCTGATGATTATTTGTGGTTGCCTTATGCTACTGCCAAATATGTAGAAGTTACGGGCGATGCATCTATTCTTAATGAATCGGTTTCATTTATAGAAGGTCGCTTGCTGCGTCCTAACGAAGAATCTTATTATGATCTTCCGGTATTCCTTAATCATTACGAATCCTTGTATAATCACTGTGTATATGCTATTCGCTTCGGATTAAAATTCGGAAAGAATGGTTTGCCGTTGATTGGCTCAGGCGACTGGAACGATGGTATGGATAAAGTGGGCGAACACGGTAAAGGAGAAAGTGTGTGGCTGGGATTCTTCCTGTATGATGTGTTGATTAAGTTTATTGAAATTGCCAAAAAACAGGAGGATCATTCCTTTGCAGAAGAATGCAGAATACAGGCTGAAAAACTGAAAGATAATCTCAATAACAACGGCTGGGACGGCAAATGGTACAGAAGGGCTTACTTTGACGATGGTACTCCTTTAGGTTCTTCGGAGAATGAAGAGTGTATGATTGATTCTATTTCACAAAGCTGGTCGGTACTTTCAGCAGCGGGTAAACCTGAATATAGTTTGCAGGGCATGGATGCATTGAATAAACATTTGGTGAATCGCAAACATGGATTTATTAAATTGCTGACACCGGCTTTTGATAAGGCAAATCCGAATCCGGGCTATATCAAAGGGTACGTGCCGGGTGTACGCGAAAACGGCGGACAATACACGCACGCAGCTATCTGGACATTGATGGCTTATGCAAAGCTGAAAGATAAAAAGGCATACGAATTGTTCACCTTAATCAATCCGGTTAATCTGGGTAAAAATGAACAACGCATCAACCGATATAAGACAGAGCCGTATGTGATTTCAGCAGATATCTACGGTGTTGCACCGCATGAAGGTCGCGGCGGATGGAGTTGGTATACGGGAAGTGCCGGATGGATGTTCCAGTTTATTCTGGAATCCTTACTGGGCTTAAAACGTCAGGCAGATGAAATATACTTTGAACCTTGTATTCCTGATGAATGGCCGGGCTTTGAACTGGATTATAAATTCGGAACTTCAACCTACAAAATTGTATTGACTAATTCAGGGCAAAATAAAACACCTGAATACAAAGTAGACGGACAAACACAAACCAATAGAATTACTTTGGTTGATGATGAACAAATACATCATATTGAGGTAAATATTTAATGAATATTTACGCTGTAAAAAACACCTGACTTATAAAAATGTCAGGTGTTTTTTTTTATCGTCGGTAAAGTGTTTATTTGAAATAATCTACATCAGTAATTATTAAATTATCATTAATTAAATTTTATTTATCAGCAGAGTTGATAATTATCTTATTTTTAAATAAAAATATTTCTATGGATAAAAATAAAGAACCAATGGATGAGAGTGTGATGCAAAGTGCAGAAAAGCTCGGCTTGCTTACGGATACTGATTTTGATTATGTTTTTTTCCTTCCTGTAGCAAGTGTTTCCAATGAAGATATCGAAGAAATAAAATCTAAAGCAGAACTGGCAGGTTTTTTCTTTAATGGTTTTGATGAGTTTAAAGGTGAAGCTGCTATAAAATTTGTTTATAACAAATCTTCTATATAACAAAACCCTCATGAATAGAGGGTTTTGTTAAGTATATTTTATACACAGACTTGTTTTATACCGCTACCGCTTCAGCAGTATTTGCATCTTCAGCGGCATTATCCTGAATCATCGTATGCGTTTCAGGCGTTTGCAGATGCATATCTTCTTCTTCTTTTATCTGGTCTGTTACCGTAGGCTCAAGTCCCAGTTCGCCCAATGCCTCATCTATTTCTTTGTAAACAGGCATTTCAGCTGAAAGGTTTGTAAAAGTAACAGAACCTTCTCCTTTACGACCTTCTTTAGTGTAAGTGATGTTGTTTTGCTGCATTAGTTCTTCTAAAGGCTGCAATACATTGTCAATAGATTCTTCTATTCTCATTTTTCTTTCATCATTATAATTATCTTCTCCGTCAACGATTGCTGAAGGGATGTAATCATATGAGTATTTGTATGTGATTTCCATGGTAGATATATTTTTAGTATTTGTTGTAAATTATAAATCGTATTCAGTTTCATCAACTTTTATTGATTTCAGAAATTCATCAAACTTAGGACCTAAGTGATCTGAATAAGCTCCGTAGCTATCTATTATATAGGCTAGATTTTCATCCTTATCTTTTGTCAGATACAAAGCAGTATTATCAGCCGGATTAGAATCTCCTTCAAATCTGTATGTCTTTATTATCGTAAGATTTTCTGCCTGAATTTTATTATCGTTGCTGTCTACTATTTCGTTGTAGTCGTTTAATTTTATCTCATTGGTGATTCCTTTGTTTTTTAATTTTTCCATCACCTGAGATAGTGTTGCCATTGGTTCCATAGTCAAATATTTTTATAGTGAAGTTATATGTGTTTCTGTGTAGATATACATTCAATAGTAAAACAAATACTTTGCCAAATGCGTGCGGAGTATGTTTGTTTTCAATTCTTAAAATTTTCTAAAAAAGAAATTAATTATAGCATTTTAAAAGTTTGGCGCAACTTTTGTCTTACTTCTTATATAAATATTTAAAACACTTAATTTCTTAATTAAAAAACAACAAAAACTATGGGAATTTTATCATGGATTTTATTTGGGTTGATAGCAGGTGCTATAGCCAAAGCAATTCGTCCGGGAGCAGATCCGGGTGGTTGGATAGCTTCTATCATTATCGGTATCTTAGGTGCATTCGTTGGTGGATGGATAGGTACTATGTTAGGTTGGGGAACAACTGACGGTTTTAACTTCAGAAGTTTCTTATTAGCTATCTTAGGTGCAATTCTTTTATTGTGGTTATATAGCATGATTACAAAAAGAAGAGCATAATCAAATCATATCGATTAAAAATTTTTAAAGTCACCCCGTAAGGTGACTTTAAATTTAAAACCATCTACGAAGCTCTTCGTGAATCTTTTGTTAATTAAGAATAATTCTATCAATAGATATTAAATTTCTGTTTTACTTTGTTGTCAATAGAAACTCAGAAAAAGAAAATTTTAAAAAAGGAAAGTATATGAAAATAAAAAATGTTTTAGGAATTATAGCTTTGGTAGCTGTTACTTCTGTAGCAAGTATCTGGGGCTATTCTAAGTATGAGGACAGCAAAGGTCCATTGTTTGAATCAAGCAACGGAACGCTTCCGATTAATTATGCAAGTTTTTTTGATTCGTCCAATGCAGGATATGCAGCTCCCGGCGATATGGATTTTACCGCAGCAGCGCAGGCAGCCACTCCGGCAACAGTTCATATCAAAACATTGACAAAAGCTAAGGAGATAGAAAGAGGAGAGGAAGGATATTCCAGTCCTTTCGATGATTTCTTTGGTCCGTTTGGAGGTATATTCGGTAATCCCGGTGGCGGCAGAATGATACAGCCCGAGCAAAGAGCGAGTGGTAGCGGAGCCTTCATCTCTAAAGACGGATATATTGTTACCAACAATCACGTAGTGCAGGGCGCAGATAATGTAACCGTTACTACTGCCGATAAGAAAACATACACTGCAAAAGTTGTAGGTACCGATCCAAGTACAGACTTAGCAGTATTAAAAATTGAAGGAAATAATTTTCCTTATCTGGTAATGGGCAATAGCGATAATGTAAAATTAGGTCAGTGGGTATTGGCAATCGGTTATCCGTTGGGTCTTGATGTAACCGTTACCGCAGGAATTGTAAGTGCTTCGGGAAGAAGTATTAATATAAACAGAAGAAATATGCAGGGCAATACTGCCGCTATCGAATCTTTTATTCAGACAGATGCTGCTGTAAATAGCGGTAACAGTGGAGGTCCTTTGGTAAATACCAACGGTCAGATGATTGGTGTAAACTCTGCTTTGGCTTCTCCAACAGGTAGCTATGCAGGATATTCTTACGCCATTCCGGTAAATCTGGTAAAGAAAGCTGTGGATGACATGATTAAATACGGCATTGTACAAAGAGGGTATTTAGGAATTTCTTACGGCGATATAGGAAGCTTTAGTGAAGCACAAAAGAAAGAATTAAAAATTGATAACCTGAATACAGGTTTGTATGTAAGTGGTGTTGGCGGTGCTGCCGAAGCAGCCGGATTAAAAAGCGGAGATGTTATTACTAAAGTAGACGGAAGAAGAGTTATCAGCAGTGCTGAACTTTCATCAGCCATCGGAAGTAAAAAGCCCGGCGATAAAATTGCTTTGGAATATGTAAGAGATAATAAAACTTACAACACAACTGCTACATTAAGAAGAGAGTTAGGTCAGGTAGGTGATGAGGTTGCCACTACAGGTGCCGCTTCACTGGGTGCTACCTTAAAACCCGTTGATGGTTCAACTGCCCGTAGCGCAGGTGTAAGCAGTGGTTTGCAGGTGACAAATTTAAAAGATGGCGTGTTGAGAAGAGCGGGTATTGCTAATGGATTTATTATTACCAATGCCAATAATCAGGCAATAAAAACACAGCAGGATTTGAATAATGTAATTGCAGAAGCAGGAAAGAGAAACGGAGTTGTTTTATTGAGAGGTGTTTATCCTGATGGTGATGGATATACTTATCAGTACAGAGTAGATTTAACTGGAACAGATAAAGAATAAGTTTTTGTGATTAGTGTATAGGTTGTTACCGACCGCCCTCTTTTGAGGGCGGTTTTTTTATAGGAAAAAATCTTTAATTATTCTGGAGATTATGTGAGGTTCTGTTGTGCGAGGCGTCCTCGCCTCGCACATATATTCTATCGCCTCCGGCGATTGTAAAAAAATAAATCTTATTGATACCAACAATCATTAACCATTCATCATTATTCATTGTTAATTGTTCATTGTTAATTGTTCATTGTTAATTGTTTTCTATATTTGAGCTATAATTATTTTCAATGTCTTTATTAGAAGTAAAAAATATCAGGAAATATTTTTCGGGTCACAAAGCGGTAGATGATATAAGTTTTACTTTGGAACGCGGACAAATATTCGGTTTGCTCGGACCCAACGGTGCAGGCAAAACTACGTTGATACGCATGATTAACGGAATCACTTATCCCGACGAAGGAGAAATCTTTTTCGAAGGTTCTCATCTCGATAGTGAAAAGGATATGGAAAAAATGGGCTATATGCCCGAAGAGAGAGGACTGTACAAAAAGATGAAAGTAGGTGAACATGCCGTTTTTCTTGCGCGTTTAAAAGGCTTGTCAAAACAAAAGGCAAATGAACGTGTACGTCATTGGTTTGGCAGGCTGAACATGGAAAGCTGGTGGAACAAAAAAGTAGAAGACCTGAGTAAGGGTATGAGCCAGAAGCTACAGTTCATAAGCACTGTACTGCACAATCCTTCATTGATTATTTTAGACGAACCTTTCAGCGGATTGGATCCGGTAAACAGTAATCTCATCAAAGATGAAATTTATAATCTTGCCAAGAACGGAAGTACCGTTATCTTCAGCACGCACAGAATGGAGCAGGTAGAAGAAATTTGCGACAGAATTGTATTGATAAATCTGGGTAAAAAAATTCTTGATGGCTCTGTAGATGAAGTAAAGCAACAGTTTAAGGAAAATAACTATTTCGTAAAACTCCGTAACTCCGGTATCGATTTATCAGACGCTACATTTAATATTAATAAAAAAGAAGATGGTTCGTTTATTATTAAAATTGATGATAGACATACGGGCAATGATATTCTCACTTATTTATTATCTAAAGGTGCAGAGATAGAGACTTTTAATGAAATGCTGCCATCGCTCAACGAAATCTTTATCAGATTGGTAGAAAACACAGGAGCCTTGTCAAGAGCTTTCGAAAAAGAAAACTAAACAAATCATTACGCAACAATAAATCAGTTTATGTGTTGTAAAATATATTCAAATGGATAAGATACTTTTAATATTTCAGCGTGAATTTATAACCAGAGTACGCAAAAAATCTTTTCTGCTTACTACCATACTTTTGCCTGTTTTTATTTTTGCCATATACGTGGCTATCTTTTATTTCATCATATACGATGGAAGTAAAACGCAGATTGCAGTAGTTGACAATACGGGCGTTTTTAAAGATACAATTGCAGCCAATAAAGATGCAGAATTTTTATTTGTAAATGGCTTTTCGCAGGCACAGCTTGCAGAGCAATTGCAACAGGGAAAGTACGATGGTTTTCTGGTAACGAACGATACTTCTGCAAGTGCTTCCGAGCCTTTGCAGTTAATAACGGCAAAGAGTGTGGGGCTAATGACAAAAGAAAGTATACAGTCAGCCATTAATGACCGTTTGCGCGAATTGCGTATAAACAACATGAGCGAAATTCAGCGGGAAGCATTGGATATAGAAAAAGCCAATCGTGAGGTAAAGTTCAGCAGCTTGTCGGGTGTGGAACAGTCAGATGTCAGAACCGGTATCAGTTACGCATTGGGAATGATTAGTGGTTATTTAATTTTCTTTATTCTTATAATTTATGGAAGCATTGTTATGCGTGGTGTTATGGAAGAAAAAATAAACCGCATTGCAGAAGTGGTTGTAAGCAGTGTAAAACCTTTTCAGCTAATGATGGGAAAAATATTGGGTATTGGCGCAGTAGGATTGTTGCAGTTTGCCATCTGGATTATACTTGCCGGAATCTTGCAGGCCATTGCCACTCCGTTGATGATGGGTGGAGATATTATGAACAGTGTGGCGGGTGCAGAAGGCATTCCTGAAATGTCAGGTATGCAGAATGTATTGCTGCAATTAAAAGAAGTGAATTTTGCACTACTGATTATAGTGTTTATGATTTATTTCCTTGGCGGATATCTGCTGTATGCCTCACTGTATGCCATTGTAGGCTGTGCCGTTTCTGACAGTGAAGAAGATGCGCAAAAACTTACTTTTCCGGTTACCATACCGTTGATACTTTCCTTTATTTTATTAACCAAAGCAGTTAATGATCCTAACAGTGGTATTGCTGTATTTGGCAGTATTTTTCCGCTTACCTCGCCCATTGTAATGATGGGGCGTGTGGCACAAGGCATACCGGAAGGCGTACCTGTTTGGCAATTGTTGTTGAGTATTGCCGTTTTAATAATTACCTTTATACTGTCAACTATGTTGGCTGCAAAAATATACAGAGTAGGTATTTTAATGTATGGCAAAAAGCCTACATGGAAAGAGATTATTAAATGGGGATTCAGAAAGAGTTAGAATAATAATTCGTTCAAACTTATAAATATTCCGTTATGATTACCCTCGACGATTTTACCATTCAGGAATTACGTTCTTATCCCAACGCTACGGGCGAGTTATCGGGTTTGCTCAGAAGCATCGGACTTGCTGCAAAGCTTATCAATGCTAAGGTGCGCAAGGCAGGATTGATAGATGTGCTGGGTGCTCAGGGTTCTGTAAATGTGCAGGGAGAGCTGGTGCAAAAACTCGATGCTATAGCCAATGATATTTTCATCAGAGCGTTGCGCGACGGCATTCATTGCGCAGGCTTGGTTTCAGAAGAAAATGAGGATGTAATGATTTTTGATGATTTTTTGAGCAACGAATCCAAATATGTTGTTTTACTCGATCCTTTAGACGGTTCGGGCAACATAGGTGTGAACATGGATATTGGTACAATATTCAGCATCGTGCGTCGCAAATCCGAATCTAACAAACCATCCATGAAAGATGATTTCCTGCAGGACGGAAAAAATCAGCTGGCGGCTGGATATGTAATTTATGGTTCTTCTACCATGATGGTGTACGCAACAGAAAGAGGCGTAAATGGTTTTACACTCGATACAGAAACAGGAGAATTTTATTTGAGCCATCCCAATATTAAAATTCCTGAACAAGGCAAAAACTTCTGTTTCGATTTTAAATATTTATACTCAGTAAGCGAACGTACAAGAAAATATATTGAAGATAGTCTGCGTGCCAATGATGGTGAAGATGCCAGACTTTCTCTGCGCTACTCAGGTTGTATGGTAGCAGATATTCACAGAAACTTAATGGAAGGAGGTGTATTTCTCTATCCTGAAAGAAAAGATAAACCGCAGGGCAAATTAAGGCTGATGTATGAATGCAATCCTATGGCCTTTATTATGGAAGCAGCAGGAGGTGTAGCTACAGATGGTAAGCAACGCATCTTAGACATTCATCCTGAAGATATTCATCAGCGTTCTCCTCTGTTCATCGGCTCAAAAGGTATGATGATTCAATAATATTTTTTGTTGTAATTGTGAATGAAAGCAGCAGTAAGTTTTAATAATATCACCGTAAAATATGAAGATCGTATCGTGTTCAGAAATTTCTCTGAAACGATATATGCAGGAGAAAAGGTTGTGCTTACCGGACCGTCCGGTTCTGGCAAAACTACGCTGATGAATACAGTTCTTGGCTTCACCCCACATGAAGGAAGTATAGAGGTATTTGGCAAATTGGTTAGCGAAGAAGAGATTGCAGCAATCAGAAAAATGACTGCATGGCTACCGCAGGATCTTTCTTTTGATTTGCGCAGTTGTCGAGATTTGTTGTATTATCCCTTTGAGTACGATGCGAATAAAAAGAATTTGCCACAACAAAAAGAGATTGATATCTTACTGGAAGAGCTGCTTTTACCGGCAGATATATTACAGCGCAGTGTAGATCAGATATCGGGCGGACAAAAACAGCGTCTGTTGTTGGCTTCTGTTCTTTTGTTGAAAAAACCACTTTTATTGCTCGATGAACCAACCTCTGCTTTAGATGCAAAATCAGTGAATGCGTTATTGCAGCATATCAACAGAAATAAATTAACCATCATCAGTTCATCGCACGATGCAGAGTGGATAAGAGGGATGGATAAAATAATTCAATTAAAAGCTTTATGAATGGCGTACAGGATATAAGCTGGAGCAGTTTGGCTATTGGTTATTTGCTGGTAGGCATCCCTCTGGCCATTTTCTGGTATTATAGAACCGGTTTAGTCAGAAGTACAGTTATAGCTGTTATTCGTATGGCTCTGCAATTGTATCTGGTAGGTCTTTATTTAGAATATATTTTTACGCTCAATAATCCCTGGATTAATTTAGTCTGGGTGCTGGTTATGATTATTATAGCTTCTTTTACTGCTATACGGCGCAGCAGGCTAAACCGAAAATTATTTTTGCTTCCTGTGATGCTTGCAATGATTCTGGCTGTATTTGCCGTAGATATGTATTTTTTGGGCGTAGTAATACAACTGGATTATTTGTTTGATGCAAGATATTTTATTCCTATAACCGGCATGTTAATAGGTAACAGTATGTCGGGGAATATAATAGCCTTTAATACTTATTTCAGCAGTCTGGAACGCGACCAGATACAATACAGATTTGCGCTGGCAAACGGAGCCACGGTGAACGAAGCTTTAAGGAAATTTATAGCCGAAGCATTGCGCAGGTCATTGAGTCCAACAATTGCTACAACCTCTGTAGTGGGTTTAATATCTTTACCCGGAATGATGACAGGGCAGATACTGGGAGGTTCAAGTCCTTCTGTGGCTATTAAATATCAGATTATGATTATGATTACCATTCTTGTATCCAGTGTTCTCACCGTAGTACTTTCTATTCTCATTTCAAATAAATTTATTTTTGATGAAATGGGCATGCCGAAGCAGAAACTTTTGGTAACCCCTAAAATTAAACATATGGTCAAATAGTTTTTCAATTAAAATGATTTAATGATTGTTAGTTTGTTTTTGATAAATAAGAGCATCCATCTTCATTTCTTAAAAAGTGTAAAAATGATGGAAATATTTTGCGGAATGTAATATTTTCTTTATTGTTACGTTATAAAATCGTACCTTTGCAAACTGATAAATTTGCAAACGTGCGGAAAATACCCAACTCTGTACGCTATTTAAAAAGGATAATAATATATGAGGCAACTAAAAATTGCTACCCAGATCACCAATCGTGATTCGCAAGCGGTAGAAAAGTATCTTCAGGAAATTTCTAAAATCTCCATGATTACCCCTGAAGAAGAAACTATTCTTGCACAAAAAATCAAGATGGGCGATCAAAGGGCTTTGGATAAACTGGTACAGGCCAACCTGCGTTTCGTAGTATCCGTGGCTAAGCAATATCAGCACCAGGGTCTTTCTTTGAGTGATTTAATCAACGAGGGCAACCTCGGCTTAATCAAAGCGGCTCAACGCTTTGACGAAACAAAAGGTTTCAAGTTCATTTCTTACGCTGTATGGTGGATTCGCCAGTCCATTTTACAGGCGTTGGCAGAGCAGGGAAGATTAGTCCGCCTGCCTCAAAATAAAATTGGCACTTACAACAAAGCCAACAAGGCTTACATGGCTTTCGAACAGGAACACGAGCGCGAACCCAGTACAGAAGAACTGGCAAGCATTCTGGAAATGAGCGAAACAGAAATCAACAATATTTTTCAAAGCAATACACGCCACACATCATTGGATGCTCCGGTACACGAAGCTGAAGACGTAGCTATGGGCGATTTGCTGGAAGGTGCTGATGATACAGATGATGACGTGATGAAAGATTCTTTGCGCGAAGAAATTAAAAGAGTACTTAAATCTCTAAGTCCGCGTGAAGCTGAAATCGTGAATGCTTACTTTGGTCTTGACGGCGAAAATGGTATTACTATTGAGCAGATAGGACAAAAGTATGATCTTACAAAGGAGCGTATCCGTCAAATAAAAGAACGCGCTATCAAACGCTTGCAAAAAGCAAGATACAGCGGCGCTCTAAAATCTTATTTAGGATAAAAAATTGTTGTAAAAAAATAATGAGAACCATCCGTACAAACGGATGGTTTTTTTATTAAAGTTGTTTGAAAATTTCCCAGCTCCTTTTCGATATCATAGAAAAGTATCGCAATAATGAATAAAAACACCATCGGTTGAGTCTTCAGCTCAGAATAAAATAAAATTAATTTCTGATTAAATTGACGCTGCCACTGTTAAAACTTTCCAGTTGCTGGTAATATTATCGGGTATGTGATTGCCACATTTTTTACAACTATTTAAAGACAGTGATAAAATGACAAATAAATTTATGGCTAATAATGAAGTTTTTTTCATAGTACTAAGTTTACTAAAAAATAAGTATATCAAAAAAGTAAAACCTTTGGTAATTAAAACTTACTTTTGAAAAAATTAATACACTATTGAACATGAGACTATTATTTTATACATTTTTTATTGCCTCTGCTATTTTTATGGGCTGTAATTCCGCAGATAACACAGGTTCCGGTAATGACAGTACAAATGTTGTTACAACCGGAGACGGTGAAAAAACAACACCTTCCGGACCCACGCTGGATACGGCTGATTACAACAAAAGACTGGAGTATATGGCAAATGGAGACACATCCGGAATGTGGCCGGTAAAAGGTCCTTATCCTTTGCCCGGTGCTGTTTTGCCTTTTAAACGCGTTGTGGCATACTATGGAAATTTATATTCAAAAAGAATGGGAGCATTGGGCGAATATCCTAAAAAAGAAATGTTTAAGAGACTCTTAGCTGAAGTGGACAACTGGAACAAAGCAGACTCTCTAACGCCTGCTATTCCTGCTTTGCATTACATTGCAGTGACCGCACAGGGCGCACCGGGTAAAGATGGTATGTACAGAGCAAGAATGCCTTTCAGCCAGATAGATACTATCATTAGCTGGTCAAACGAAATAGATGCGCTCGTGTTTCTTGATATCCAGGTAGGACATAGTAATGTAAAAGAAGAAACAGAAAAATTTGTAGAGTATTTTAAAAATCCTAAAGTGCATTTTGGTATAGACCCTGAGTTCTCAATGAAAGGTGGAGAAAGACCCGGAAGTGTAATAGGCTCTTTTAATGCAAACGATATCAACAGTGTGATTGATTTGCTGGCTTCTGTGGTAAAAGAAAATAATCTGCCTCCTAAAATGCTGGTGATTCACCGTTTTACACAAAACATGGTTCAGAATTATAAGGATATAAAACTGGTGCCCGAAGTGCAGGTAATTATCGATATGGACGGTTGGGGACCAAAGGATTTAAAAGCAGGAACATGGAGACATTTCATTTATCCTGAACCTATACAGTTTACAGGATTTAAAATTTTCTATAAAAACGATTTGAAAAAAGGCGGACCGCTTTATACCGCAGAAGAATTGATGCGATATAAACCACGACCTTTGTATATTCAATATCAATAATCGAAATAAATTATTCATGAATGCCGGAGTATTTTATTTCGGCATTTATTTTTTTGCTTAATTTACAGCATGAACAGAAAATGGTGTTTACTGTTATTACTGATATTATTATTTGCATCCTGCAGAACGCAACGGCTTACAAAATATTCCGACAGAAATAAATTATACACTCCTGCCGAGCTAAAGCAGGATGTGGATTTCGCTGTCAATGTGTTGAAAGAAAGACATCCGGATGTATATATGTACATTTCAGAAAAAGAACTGAATGATAAAACGGATAGTATAAAAAATCTGATAACCGAACCCATGACTGCGAGAAAATTTTATACGCTTCTTGCGCCGGTATATCACAGTATAGCATGTATACATTCTACCGTATCTATGCCGCAATATAAATTTACTAAAGCACAAAAAGACTCACTAAAACAAGCTGATGAAAATCGGGCCATAACACAATTACAGTTTTTATATCAGGATGAAAAATTATTTGTAATCGGCACAAAAAACAAAAAAGTAGAAGCTGTAAAAGGTGTAGAATTACTACACATTGAGAAACACAGCGTTTCAGAATTATTAAAGATTTTTTTAAAGCATTCACCCAGAGATGGCTATAATACTACGTTTCCTGAGTTGTTTGTATCAGATAATTTTTTGCATTTGTATCATTTGTATTATGGATTAAAAGATACCATGCAATTACAGTTTTCCTATCGGGACTCTGTATTTACAAAATATTATTCTAAGATTGATAAAGAAGATTCAATAAAAGTAACCACAAGTAATACAAAGAAGGCAAAGCCTGAGAAAGTAAAGAAGAAAAAAGAAAAAGTTGCGCGTGATCCTTATGTATACAGAGGGAAAGATGAAAAAGGAAATTATATTCTCGACTTTAAATTTCTTGATTCACTGCACAAAACAGCTTACATGAAAATT
The DNA here is from genome assembly GCA_023396345.1 of Bacteroidota bacterium. Taxonomy (GTDB): domain Bacteria; phylum Bacteroidota; class Bacteroidia; order Chitinophagales; family Chitinophagaceae; genus Haoranjiania. The sequence goes on along the minus strand of JAEWWO010000247.1, from coordinate 1,683 downwards.
TCTTCTTTCAGCACTTTAAAATCCAACTTTAGTAAATTTTACAGAGTAACTTTTGACAGTTTGCAAAATCAAAGTACAGAAAATTTAATCATGGATTTGAGAGGTAACAAAGGTGGATTTATTCTTCGTCCGATTAAATTGTACCGTTATCTTACCGATACTTCTTTTATATTTCTTCAGCCTGCTTTATCTGCCGGAAAACATAATCCGGCAACCTACAATAAAGGCGTTACAGGCTTTCTGCAAAGAATCACGAATGGTATTGTTTTGTTGTTTGCTGCAAAGAAAAATGACAACGGACAATACTACAGAAAAATTTACGGAACCAAACCTGTAAAGCCATATAAAAATAATTATGGAAATAAACTCTATGTAATTACTGATGGATTCACAGCCTCCGCAGCTTCTTTACTCGCTGCTAATCTCAAAGGAAATAACAGAGCAGAAGTTTTTGGAGAAGAGACGGGAGGCGGAGCAAATGTATGCTTTGCCGGACAATATACACAAGCTGCCACACCTAATACCAATCTGCATTTTAGAGTAGGCATGTACGCAATTGTACCGCTTGTGCAGCAACCTGTACAGGGCAGAGGTGTATTGCCCGATGAAAGAATTAAAAGAACCGTCGCTGATGTTATCAATAAAAAAGACCCCGCATTAGACAGGTTGACAGAGCAATTACTGCCTGCAAAAAATGAGCTGAAGCAATAGCTTAGTAATAAACGCAATAGGGAAAAAATAATTACCTTCACACGAAATTAAAAAACAATAGCTGTGCATACATTTAACGAACTGGTTGAAATCTACAATAATAAATTTGACAGACAACATTTTCCTGCTGAGCCTTTTAATTTGTACGAACCGGCAGAATATTTTCTGGGCATTGGCGGTAAGCGTGTAAGGCCGGTGGTTTGTTTAATGGCTAACGAGTTGTTCAGCGAAATTGATGAAGATGCCTGGCATGCGGCAGATGCGCTGGAGCTGTTTCATAATTTTACACTATTGCACGATGACGTAATGGATGATTCTGATGTGAGACGCGGTAAGCAAACCGTACACAAAAGAAACGATGTAAACACAGCTATATTAAGTGGCGATACTATGCTGATAAGAGCGTATCAGTATTTGAGTAAAATATCAAAAGACAAACAGGCGCATGTATTATCTGTCTTTAATAAAACAGCTACAGAAGTTTGCGAAGGACAGCAATACGATATGGACTTTGAGAAAAGAGACGACGTTTCTATTGATGAATACCTGAATATGATTACGCTGAAAACCTCTGTATTACTGGCTTGCAGCTTATACACAGGTGCTTACATTGGTGGCGCTACCGCTAACAGCCTCACTCATTTATACGATTTCGGAAAATATATGGGTATCGCATTTCAGATTCAGGACGACTATCTGGATTGTTACGGCGATACAGAAAAATTCGGAAAAAAATTAGGCGGAGATATTCGTAAAAATAAAAAAACATTTCTGCTGATTAAAGCACTTGAAAATGCGGATGAAAGAAATAAAGCATTGATTGCAGAGTTGCTTGCATCTACATCAGAAGATAAAGTAGAAAAAATGTTGCAGGTGTATGAACAAACCGGCGCAAAGAAATGGACAGAAGAATTAAAGCAAACCTATACAAATAAGGCAATGGACTCTCTGGATAAGGTTATTGTAATTAAT
>JAEWWO010000188.1 GCA_023396345.1 Bacteroidota bacterium | reverse complement strand
TGTAAACCGTACGTTGCTGAATTATTATTTCCGCTCGCGCGATACGCTTTTTAATGAAGTATATAAAGATACAAAAGAGGAACGTATTAAAAGTATGTTCGATGTGCTTGCATCAGCAATACCGTTTAAGCAGAAGATTGAGAACCTGATTGATATATTGATAGAATACATCAATAAATATCCGTATGTGGATGTTTTTCTCATCAGCGAAATGCATAAGAAAAACAAGCTTCCGGTAGGTAAGTCAAATCCTAAGCGATCCCGCATTTTCAGAGAGTTTTTAAACGATGCGGATGAAGAAATCAGGAAGGGAAATTTAAGAGCCGATAATTCCGCAGACTTTTATATCAATTTAACTTCTCTTATATCTTATCCTATGATGATGAAAGATTTGTACGGAGAAATATTTAAAATGGAGAATAAAGACTTTGATAAAATCAATCAGAAAAGAAAAGAAAATATATTGAAATTATTTTTTGATAAATGATTTCTGTAATTATATAAAGTACAAACGAAAAAAAATTATTTATGAATCGTAGTTTACTGAGTGTGTTTTTAGTCTTTGCTGCTATGGCGGTTTTTTTAGCAGCCTGTAAAGACAAGGAAAAAAATGAACAGGCACAACGCATAATGCCTTACAAATATATTGAGACTACTACGCAGGTGGCAGTAGTTAACAATGACTACCCGGCACAGTTGCAGGGCAGCCAGAACATTGACATCAGACCTATGATAGACGGCTACATTCAAAGCGTACATGTAGACGAAGGGCAGACTGTTCGAAAAGGTCAGCTCATGTTCAAAATTACCAATCCGCAATACGATCAGCAGGTGAGAAGTGCAAGAGCAGCTTTGCAAAGTGCAAAAACTCAGGTAGATAATGCACGTATGCAGGTAACGAAAGTAAAGCCGTTGGTTGATAAAGATATCATCAGTCCGTTTGAATTACAGTCTGCTGAATTACAATTGAAATCTGCACAGGCTGCATATGCACAGGCGCAGGCTGCCTTATCCAACGCACAAATAAACTTAGGATATACCAATGTATATGCTCCGGTAAGTGGCGTGGTAGGTACATTGCCATACAGAATAGGAAGTTATGTAAATAGTGCAACGCCCGAACCATTAACAACTGTATCAAGTATTGCAGATATTTATGCTTATTTTTCCTGGAATGAAAAAGATCAGATTGAATTTTTTAAAAGTGCAGGTGGTACCAGTTCGAGCGAAAAACTTCAAAGCATTCCTGATGTAAAATTATTATTGGCTGATGGTTCTGAATATCCGCACAAAGGAGAGGTAAGATCTATCAGCGGACAGGCAAACCCACAAACAGGTTCATTCAATATGCGTGCTACTTTCCCTAATCCAACGGGCTTGCTGAGAAGCGGAAACTCAGCCACAGTGCGCATTCCCAATACTATTTATGATGCAGTGGTGATACCTCAGGGAGCTACATTTGAAATTCAGGGAGCGCATTTCGTTTATCTTGTGAATCAGGACAGCGTTGTAAGACAGGCTCCTGTTACCGTTACTGATATGAAAGACGGAAAGAGATACATTGTCAATACAGGCTTAAAAACCGGTGATATGGTAGTGGTAGAAGGGGTGAGTATTTTGAAAGACAGTACAAGAATTTCTCCGCAAAAAACTACACTCGATCTGTTTGTAACGCCCGATGCGGCAGGCATTTAATAAAAATATTATAGATAAAAAGTAGAAGTATGTTTAAAAAATTTATTGAGCGTCCGGTTTTATCTACTGTAATCTCTATCATCATTGTATTATTAGGTATATTAGGATTGCTTACGCTTCCCGTAGCACAATATCCTGACATTGCTCCGCCGCAGGTGGTAGTGTCAGCAGGTTATCAGGGTGCCAATGCCGAAGTGGTTTTAAACTCTGTAATCATTCCCTTAGAAGAGCAAATCAATGGTGTGGAAGACATGACCTATATGACTTCCTCTGCTACCAACGACGGTAGTGCCACCATCACTATATTTTTTAAATTGGGAACCAATCCCGATCTGGCTGCCGTAAACGTGCAGAACAGGGTTTCTTCTGCTGTGAGTCTCTTACCGCAGGAGGTGACACAAGCGGGTGTTACAACAAGAAAAAGGCAGGCGAGTAACGTATTGATTTTTACTTTATTCAGTGAGAATCCTGCTTACGACCAAACCTTTGTGCAGAACTATGCAGAGATAAATATTGTTCCGAGAATCAAACGTGTTACGGGAGTAGGACAGTCTATGGCTTTCGGTACCAAGGATTACGCAATTCGTATTTGGTTAGATCCGGTTACAATGGCCAATTATCAAATGGTGCCTTCTGATATAAGAACGTTACTGGCAGAACAAAATATTGAAGTAGCGCCGGGTGCTGTGGGTGAAAGAGGTGAGCAGTCGTTTGAATATCCGATGAAGTATACCGGTCGTCTTAAAACAACAGAAGAGTTTGAAAATATTGTTGTGCGGACTACTGACGACGGACAAATACTGCGTTTAAAAGATATTGCCAGAATTGATTTAGGGGCGATGAGTTATTCCGGACGTTCTACTACCAACGGGTATCCGTCTGTGGGTATTATGGTAAACCAGACCGCAGGCTCCAACGCACAGGATGTTATTGAAGGCTCTCTTGCCGTGTTGGAAGAAGCTTCTGCAAGTTTTCCTCCGGGGTTGAAGTACGATACAATGGTAAATGCTAACGAATTTCTGGATGCTTCTATTTCAAAAGTAATCACTACCATGATTGAGGCATTTATTCTGGTGTTTATCGTAGTGTTTATTTTCCTGCAGGACTGGCGGTCTACCTTAATTCCGGGTATATCGGTAATTGTAGCGATTGTAGGTACTTTCTTCTTCCTGAATTTATTTGGTTTCAGCATAAATTTATTAACCTTATTCGCATTGGTACTGGCAATTGGAATTGTGGTGGATGATGCCATTGTGGTAGTGGAAGCCGTCCATGCCAAGCTCGATGCCGGCATGAAGTCGGCAAAAAAAGCCTCTATACGTGCGATGGATGAAATAAGCGGAGCTATTGTGAGTATTACATTGGTAATGTCTGCGGTATTTATTCCCGTGAGTTTTATCGGCGGGTCGTCCGGTGTATTTTATAAACAGTTTGGTCTTACGCTGGCTATTGCCATTATATTATCGGCGGTGAATGCCTTAACCCTGAGCCCGGCATTGTGTGCTATTTTCCTGAAACCACATGATACGCATGATGAAACGGATGGTGTAAAACCAAAGAAGAAAAATTTACTGAAGCGTTTCTTTATTGCATTTGATGCGGCGTTTGAAGCAGCTACCAATAAATATAAAGATGTGATTGCTTTTCTGATGCGCAGAAAATGGATTACATTTTTGTCAATTGGTGTATTTGCAGCTTTGTTTGTTGTGCTGATGAACACGTCACAAAAAGCTTTTGTTCCGAATGAAGATATGGGAAGTATTATGGCTGATGTGGCTTTGCCACTGGGTGCTTCGGAAGAAAGAACAGAAGCCGTTCTGGACGAATTACAAAAAATAGTAAGAACTTTTCCGGAAGTAAAAAATGTATTGATGGCTTCGGGAAGAGGTATGATGAGTGGTTCGGGCAGTAACTATGGTATGATGATTATTAAACTGCATCCGTGGGCAGAGAGAAAAGCAGATGAATCAAGTGTTACCAATATTATTGCGGAATTGTTCAAGAAAACTTCTTCTGTTCGCGATGCGAGAATCATATTTTTCTCACCTCCGACTTTGCAGGGATTTGGTACCTCCGGTGGTTTTACCATGGAGTTGCAGGACATGGGAGGAAGAAGCATTCAGGATTTAAGTAAAGTATCCAACGATTTTCTGGCACAGTTAAATCAACGTCCTGAAATACAATATGCCAATACATCTTTCAATCCAAATTTTCCTCAGTATGAAATAGAAATAGATGTAGCTAAAATTAAAAAAGCAGGTTTCACTGTGAACGATATCCTCAGCACAATTCAGGGTTATTATGGAGGTATCTATGCATCTAATGTGAATTTGTTTGGTAAAATGTACAGAGTGCTGTATCAGGCTCCTGCTGATTTCAGAGGAAATATTGAAAGTCTGAATCAGGTGTATGCCAGAAACAGAAACGGACAAATGGCGCCGGTTTCCAGCTTTATCAGTTTGAATAAAGTATATGGTCCGCAGGCTATCAATCGTTTTAATCTGTACACATCAGTATCCATCAATGGTTCGCCCAATCCGGGTTATAGTTCAGGAGATGCAATTGCCGCTATACAGGAAGTAGCTGCACAATATCTTCCTGTTGGTTACGGATATGAATTTTCAGGCATGACAAGAGAGGAGCAAACCGCAGGCGGACAAACAGCTATGATATTCCTGCTTTGCGTAGTGTTTGTTTATTTCCTTTTATCTGCTCAGTACGAAAGTTATCTGCTTCCTTTAGCAGTATTATTGTCTTTGCCGATAGGTTTGGCAGGAACATATATTTTCACCAATCTGTTTGGTGTTACCAATAATATTTATGTGCAGATTACCATTATCATGCTTATCGGTCTCCTCGCTAAGAATGCCATCCTGATTGTGGAGTACGGCGTGCAGAGAAGAAGATCGGGTATGGGGCTGGCTCAATCCGGAATATCTGCTGCGCTGGCAAGATTACGTCCGATTCTGATGACATCCTTCGCCTTTATTTTCGGATTGATACCTTTGGCTTTGTCAAGTGGCGCAGGTGCTGTAGGTAACCGTTCCATTGGTATTGGTGCTATCGGCGGTATGTTTATTGGTACCATGCTGGGCGTGTT
>JAEWWO010000146.1 GCA_023396345.1 Bacteroidota bacterium | reverse complement strand
ATTATCGGTACTCCAGTCATCATAATCGGCTGCCCTTCCGTCATGAGCATTTTCATCAGAAAGTTTACCACCAATGCCAATGATAAAAATAGCGCCAAATTCTTTTGCTGCCTCATTTTCTCTTTGTTTGGCAGTTTTGCCGGGATATTTTTTCAACAATTCTTCCGAATGAATAAAAGTGATTTTTTCGGGAAGAGTAGGAGCAATACCATATTTTTCGTGTACCACTTTTTCTGTTGCTTTAAATGAAGCAAATATTTTTTCTACAGTATTTTTTAAAGTAGCTAATTTTCTTTGTTCGGGTTGTATGTGCAATTCCCAATCCCACTGATCAACATAAATAGAATGCAACGGACTGTAATCCTCATCAGGTCTAAGTGCGCGCATATCTGTAATAATGCCTCTTCCGGGCTCTACATCCAGTTCTTTTAGTCTCAGCCTTTTCCATTTTGCCAGAGAGTGTACTACCACTGCATGTTGTTCGTCCATACATTTTACAGGAAATTTTACCGGTCTTTCCACACCATTCAAATCGTCATTGATTCCGGTTCCGTCCAGTACAATCAGTGGTGATGATACTTTAACCAGATTTAATTGTTTAACCAGTTCATTTGAAAATGTATCTTTTACCAGTGTTATTGCTTCTTCTCGTTTTAAAATCTCCTGTAGCATTCCTTATTTATCTATTGATTTAATTGAAGTATTTAATATTATTTAATAAATACTCGAATATGATTTAAAATTTTGTGCAAATGTCAGCTATTTATTGATAAATACAAAATAAAAAACCGCCTGATAGTAGGCGGTTTTCTTGATAAGGTATGAAGTAAATTATTTCACAATCTTCAGTTCATTAATAATATTTTTAGCACCTCCCATTTTTTCTATCACCCACAAAACATAGCGAATATCTACATTAATGGTTCTGGTAAGATCTTTGTCAAAAGCTATTTTATGGCTCAGAGCTTCATAGTTACCATCGAAAGCTAAACCTATTAATTCACCTTTTGCATTGATTACCGGAGAGCCGGAGTTACCGCCCGTGATGTCGTTGGTAGTGATAAAGCCAACTACCACATCATTGTATTTAGGATCTTTGTATTGACCGAAATCTTTTTTATTGTATAAGTCAATTTGTTTTTGCGGTAAGTCAAATTCGTAATCTCCCGGAATATACTTCTGCATTACACCTTTCATGGTAGTAACATAATCGTAGCTTACAGCGTCTCTTGGTTTGTACGGTTCAACAGTTCCATAGCTTACACGCATGGTGAAGTTGGCATCGGGATAGGTGTTGGCGTTGGGATTCATTTCCTGAGAACCTTTAATATACATTCTGCCTAAATCTGCAATTTTATTATTAAATGAAAGATAATGAGGATGCACATTTGTTGCATAATTATTCTGAAATGCTTCAAGGTATTGCAGAATTAAATCATCTTTCAATTTATCTAATGAAGGCGCTGTAGTAAATGCATTCCATTTACTGTCGTTTAATAATACTGAACTTTCAAAAGCATCAGCTGCCCATTTTTTATAAGTAGCTTCGTCATTTAAATCTCCGTATTTAGTTGCCAAAGCCTGATAGAACCCTTGTGGATGCTGGCTTTTATCTACATCGGTATAAAATAATCTGGCTGTAGAAGCTAATATATTTTTGTCGCTTGGTATATTTTCACCTTCAATAAATCTTGTTCTTGCTTTCTTTAAATCTTCAACATTCAATGTTTTGTTGTTTGATAAATCATAGGCAGCTCTTAACAGCAACTGCGAATTTCTTACTAGTGGAGAGCCCAGTATTCCTTCTGTGTAGTACACTCTTGATTTTGCTAACGGTGTCCAGGTAGCATACGCAGTTTCATATTCTTTAAAAATATTCTGGTATTCAGGTTTGTTTTTTGCCCAGTTGATGAATTTCTTTTCCTGCTCAAGCTTCTGGTCGTAAACCTTGTGTTGTTTCAGCTGTTTACTTTCGCCATCGTAGAATTTCCAGTAATTGGCAATGCCTGCGTAAGAATCTGAAAGTTGTAAACGCACGGCAGGATCGTTTTTCATTTCATTGAACATATGTTTTAAACGAACATCGCGCAGGTTTACCAGATTAGGATTTTCAATATCATTTTTCAGTTGTATGCCGTAAGAAGTTTCATAGCGGTTAGTGCCACCGGGGTAGCCGTAAATCATAGCATAATCTCCCTGTTTTACACCTTTGATAGATACGGGAAGAAAATGTTTTGGTTTATAGGGAACGTTGTTGGCAGCATATTCTGCAGGATTGCCCGAAGGGCTCATGTATACACGGAATACAGCAAAATCGCCTGTATGACGCGGCCACTCCCAGTTATCAGTGTCTCCGCCAAACTTGCCAATACTTTCCGGTGGAGCTGCTACCAGACGTACATCTTTGTACACTTTATACACAAATAATAAATACTGATTGCCTTTGCTGAAAGGTACCACGCTTGCTTCTAAGAAGGAATTATTATTTTTTGCATCTGCAATAAGTTTATCAGCTATTTCTTTTCCTTTAGCCTGACGTTGTTCTCCGCTCAGTCCTTTCAGCGAAGGGAGCAGTTTATCTGACACATCTTCAACTTTATCTAAGAATTTTACGCTTAATCCTGGAGAGGCAATTTCCTGACTCATATTCTTAGCGTAAAAACCATCTCTCAGGTAATTATGTTCCATTGTGCTTGCATCTGCAATTTCTCCGTAACCGCAGTGGTGATTAGTGAAAAGTAATCCTTTATCACTTACAATTTCTCCGGTACAGCCACCACCAAAGATGACGATAGCGTCTTTGATTGATGGTTTGTTAATGCTGTAAAGCTGATCCTTAGTGAGTTTCAGCCCACGTTTAACCATGTCTTCATAAGTTTTTTGCCCGAGTAAATAGGGTAGCCACATGCCTTCGTCAGCAAAAGATTGTAATGCGAAGAGCGACGCAATAAAAAATGCGAAAAGTTTTTTCATTTGCTTATTTTTAATTTTCTGTTTGCAGAGGAAATGCACATTGCAACTTCTTCAAATGAAAAAGTTTACAGACATTTCATCATTGTTGAATATTAACTTAATTAAATTAAGAAGCTGCTAAGATAATTAATTTGCAGGAAAAATGAATAAGGCTATTTGAAAAAACAAAGTGGTTAATTCATTAAGAATTTTATGAATGAATAGAAAATGATTGTTTTAATTAATAAGTTCACATTACTAAAGAAATGTCAACTTTTATCCCGAAAAATCAATCCAAAAAATCATATTCTTTTCTAGGTGGCCCAACAAGTTCCCAAATAGTAGTCTCACTTTCTCCATCAATTGTTTGAGTAAGATATAAAAGATTATTTTTAATCTTTACACCGTAACTTTCTGTTTGATTGGGATATTAAAGTGTTAATTGATTATTGTTAATTTTATATGTTCCATGTGGTACATATAAAAAATTTGGCTGATAGTTAAATACACCTGATTCATGAAATTGATAGAAAACTAGTCCGCTTTGTGAGAACGTGTGTCATTATTTTGAATAAGTCCAACCAGAGTCCATTTTCCAATGATTTCCTGTGAATAATTAATTTCTTTACTACAGGATGATAAAGTAAATAGAATAAGCGAAGTAATAAATAATTTTTGCATGATTGTTTTTTTTACTTATACGTTAGAATGTATAGTAGTGCTACAATTGAAATGTTTTTTATTTAGAAATTATTTCTTCTCATAAAATCTAACCCAGTCAATATACATTTCTACAGGTAAATCATCAGCAACCGGTTTGCCAACCCATGAGCCTCCAATCTGCATATCCAGTAAC
>JAEWWO010000057.1 GCA_023396345.1 Bacteroidota bacterium | reverse complement strand
CCCGTAGGATACATCACAGAAGCAGTAATCGTACGGTTATCTACAAAATCCAATCCCTGACCGGGCAATGCATCAATACCGATAATTTTAAGATCGGTCAATTTTAACTCGTTACAAATTTTGGCTGCCGCAGCTGCAGAAATATCGTTGTGTGCGTAAATAAGTTGCGTATTCAGCAATTCCCTTTTCAGTTTAGGCAGTTCTGCTTCCACTCCCGACTCTAACCAATTACCATTTATGGTAGTCAGCAGGTGCATGTGTGGCATAGCATTGAGAGCATCACCAAATCCTTTTTGCCTGTCTTGTGCAGGAGACGATGTTTGCAAACCGGTAATTTCTATTACATTGCCTTTGCCATTCAGCAACAAAGCTGCGTACCTTGCTGCAATTTTTCCTATTTCATAATTATCAGCACCTATAAAAGAAGAATACGTATCTGTATCTATTTTTCTATCAACCACAATTACGGGTATGCCTTTTTTATACACCTCTTCCACTACCGACGTGAGTGGCGTAGATTCATAAGCAGAGATAATTAATAAATCAATGCCCTCATTCATCATAGCCCTCACTTGTTCTATCTGAGTTTTACTATTATTATTGGCTTGTTTATAAATCAATTCCATTTCAGGATGAAAAGTCAATTCTCTTTTCATTTCTTCTAACATATATTTACGCCAATACTCAATATCCCCCGATTGGGAAAAGCCAATCTTCCATTTTACAGGTTCTTCATTGTTACAAGATTGCAAACATGAAACAATAAAAACACAAATCAGTATTTTTAAAAGCCAAATATTGCGATTCTGTTCCATAAGCACAAAGTGTACAATTTTGAAATTGATACGATTTTGAAAATATTGTTTACAATTTCAAAAGTACTAAATACTTCTTAATAACTTGCAAATATTTTTTAACGTTATAATTAAATGAATATCAATAAATTAGTTAAATAAACTATCGATTGTACTTATTTTATAAGCAAAAATTACAAAAACGAAAGACCATTAGCTTGCATTCACAATAAATTTACCGAATAAAAAATCAAAAATCAAAAACAAAAAAAGTATATGAATAAAAAAGTATTTTTTTGGAGTATAGTAGTTGCGTTAGGAGGATTTCTTTTCGGATTTGATACCTCCGTAATCTCCGGAGCAGAAAAAGCTATTCAGGGATATTGGAACCTGACATCGTTCGAGCATGGCCTTACTATGGCTATGGCATTAATAGGTACAGTTATTGGTGCTGCATTGGGTAGTTTACCTTCTGACAGACTGGGCAGAAAACGCACGCTGGTGATTATATCTGTCCTATTTATATTGGCAGCTACCTTTACGGCATTTGCTACTAACTGGTATATGTTTTTATTCTTCCGCTTTTTGGGCGGCATTGGCGTTGGCGCATCATCCGTTGCAGCTCCTATTTACATTTCCGAAATATCCTCACCACAAAACCGCGGTAAACTTGTAGCCTTGTTTCAGTTTAATGTAGTGTTGGGTATTTTAATATCTTATTTGTCTAACTATTTAATTGGTGTATTTATAGGCGCGCATTCCTGGAGATTAATGTTGGGTATTCAAATTATACCTTCAGTACTTTTCTTCATTTTACTGCGCTATGTGCCCGAAAGTCCGCGTTGGTTAATTACCTATAAAAACAAAATTGAAGAAGCTACCAAAACTTTAAAAATCATCAACCCACAAGGCTATACCGCCGATGTGGCACAAATTGAAGCTTCAAAAGAAGCAGATATGCAAAACCAATCAACCGAAAAATTATTTACGCGCAAATATCGCTTCCCTATTTTTCTGGCTGTATGTTTTGCAGCATTCAACCAATTGGCCGGTATCAATGCCATTATTTATTATGCACCGCGCATATTTGAATCATCCGGTTTGGGCGTGAATTCCTCTTTATTATCCAGTGTGGCATTAGGAGCTGTTAATTTTCTCTTCACGTTTGTAGCACTCACCTTGATTGATAAATTCGGTCGTCGTCAATTAATGTTGGTAGGTTCTATAGGATTAATAGTCACATTAGGGTTGGTAGCGTATTTCTTTAATCAGCCGGGCATACATTCTATGGAAATAGTTGTGCTCATGTTGTTATACTTTGCTTTCTTTGCCATTTCGCAAGGGGCTTGTATCTGGGTATTTATTTCAGAAATATTTCCCAACAGCGTGCGTGCCAAAGGTCAAACGCTGGGAAGCCTTACGCACTGGGCGTTTTCGGCCATCATCACATTTGTATTTCCTATCGTAAGCGAAGGATTAGGACAAGGAGTTATCTTCTCTTTCTTCTGCGCAATGATGGTGTTGCAACTCATTTATGTACTTAAATGGATGCCCGAAACAAAAGGTCGCTCATTAGAAGAAATTGAAAAATCTGTATTAAAATAAATTTAGAAATTATGAAATATACCTGTGTATCATTTGGAGAAGTATTATTTGATGTATTGCCCAACGAAAGAAAAATAGGCGGTGCGCCACTCAATATTGCCTATCATTTGAACAATCTGGATGTGCCTACAACGCTGATTACACGCGTGGGTAATGATGAAAACGGTGAAATATTAAAGGCTTTTATGCTCGATAAAAAAGTGGGTGATGAAAATGTACAAACCGATTATCACCACGAAACAAGTTTGGTATTGGCCATCGCCAACCAGAGAGGTGAAATGACTTATACCATTAAAGAAGATGTAGCCTGGGATTACATTGATATGCAAAGTAAATATGAAACGTTGCTGTCCGAAGCACAATATTTTATCTTCGGAAGTTTATCTGCCAGAAGCAAGGCGACACGCCGTACTTTATTTGAATTATTAGAAATTCCGGTAAAAAAAGTTTTTGATATCAACCTGCGCGCACCCTTTATCGACAAAGAAAGAATTGCACACCAACTCAGCAAAACAAATGTATTAAAAATGAATGCTGATGAGTTGGATATACTGGGCAGTTGGTATGGCGGTGCAGCTACTGCCGAAAATACCATGCGCAAATTGCAAGATAAATTTCATTTTGACAGCATGGTTGTTACCTGTGGTGCTGATGGTTCCTTGCTGTTGCAAGACCATGTTATTTATCACAACAAAGGATTGAAGGTACAAGTAGCAGACACGATCGGCAGTGGTGATTCCTTTTTGGCAGGATTTCTTTCACAACAAATAAAAGGCTGTACACCGCAGGACAGCATTGACTTTGCGGGTGCTGTAGGTGCTTTTATTGCTACCAAAACAGGTGGTTGCCCGGAATATAAAGTTGCAGAAATAAACCAATTGCAACAAAAGCTTGCACCTGAAAAAATGTAAACAATAATTATTTGAAAAAAAATCTATTAGCTAACAATAAAACAAAAAATCAATGAGAAAGTTACTATTTTTATGTGCAATTCTACTATCTGCGATTAGCGCATTTAGCCAGCAGCAGGCTATCACTGGTACTGTTTATGATAGTGACAATTTGCCTTTAAGTGCCGCTACGGTAAGCTCTCCACAGCAAACAGTAGCCACAGATGCTAAAGGTAACTTTTCAGTACGAGCAGCAACCGGCAGTAAACTTACTGTTTCTTACGTAGGCATGAAAACACAGGAAGTAACCGTTACCGGACAATCGCCGCTGATTATTCATTTGGAATATGAAGTAAAAGAAGGTGAACAAGTAGTGGTAATCGGCTATCAAACACAACGCAAAGCCGACCTCACAGGCTCTGTAGCTGTGGTGGATGTTGATGACATGAAAAAGCAATCAGTAGCCAATCCCGTAAAAGCTTTACAAGGACAGGTGCCGGGCATGTACATTACATCCAACGGTTCTCCAAGTTCTCCGGCTACCGTAAGAATAAGAGGTATAGGTACTTTGAATGATAATGACCCGCTGTATATTATTGATGGTGTTCCTACAAAAGGAGGTCTGCATGAATTAAATCAGGCTGATATAGAATCTATGCAGGTTTTGAAGGATGCCTCTGCTGCAAGTATTTACGGAGCGCGTGCGGCGAATGGTGTTATCATCATTACTACCAAACACGCTAAAGGATCTGGTGTAACAGTTAATGCAAATGCTTATACTTCATTTTCAAATTACGTAACAAAAATGGAAATGCTGGATGCTAAACAATATGGGCAAGTATTGTGGCAAGCTAATGTAAACAGTGGCTATGACCCAAATACTAACAGTATTCAATATAGATATGATTGGCATGTAGATCCTTCTACTAACCTTCCAATATTAGATAAAATATATGTACCAGAATATTTAGATGCTGCCCAAACCATAAAAGCCGCCAATACCAATTGGTTTGATGAAATATCTCGTACAGGCATTATACAAAACTATGATGTGCAATTATCCAATGCTACAGAAAGTGGTAAATATTTATTCTCTGCCGGATATTTCAATAATAAAGGTATTATCAAAACTACTGGTTTCGATCGTATTTCAATCCGTTTAAATTCTGATTATAATTTATTAAATAAAAGATTGACAATAGGAGAAAACTTTAGCGTATCTAAAACCAAGGAAGTACAAGCAGATGTTATAAATGCAGCATTACAAGCTGTTCCGCTTATTCCTGTGCACACTGCTGACGGCGTTGGCTGGGGCGGGCCTGTTGCCGGAATGAATGACCGCCAAAATCCTGTAAGAGTATTGGAAGACAACAAACAGAACGGCTATAATTATTTACGTTTATTTGGCAATTTCTTTGCAGAATTAAAATTATTAAAAAACTTTACTTTCCGTTCAAATTACGGTATTGATTATGGTAACTATTATTCTCGTAATTGGCAAAAAAAATATGTTAGTGGTTATTTAGTCAATGATATTAATAAAGTAATAAATACACAAAATCATATATTAAATACCACATTTACTAATACGCTGGCTTACAAATTTAACAAAAGCGAGCACAAGTTAGATGCTTTTATCGGTACTGAATACCTTACCTCTACTACCAATTTTTTCAATGCTTCGAGAGAAGATTATGTTTTGGAAGATGAGGATTATATGTACTTAGATGCCGGCACTGGATTGAAAGATAATAGCGGCTATGGGCTTAAAAACGTTTTAATGTCATATATTGCTAAGGCGAATTATTCTTACAAAAACAGATATCTCTTCTCTGGAACTTTACGTTATGACGGGTCTTCCCGTTTTGGAGAAAACAATCGTTTTGGTTTATTTCCGGCATTTTCAGCTGCTTGGCGTTTGAGTGAAGAAGATTTCATCAAAGATAATATTGAGGCTATCAGTGAATTAAAATTAAGATTTGGTTGGGGACAAACAGGTAACGAACAAATAGCCAACAATGCTATTTACAATATTTACCTGCCTAATTACAATATTACCGCTTATGATATTGAAGGTAAAAAATCTGGCGTTCTTCCTTCTGGCTTTTATCTTTCGCAAAATGCCAATCCTAATTTAAAATGGGAAGCTACAGAAATGTCAAACTTTGGTATTGATTATGGTTTTTTGAACCAGAAAATTTATGGTAGCATGGATTATTACATCAAAAAAACTTC
This sequence comes from Bacteroidota bacterium, assembly GCA_023396345.1. Classification (GTDB taxonomy): domain Bacteria; phylum Bacteroidota; class Bacteroidia; order Chitinophagales; family Chitinophagaceae; genus Haoranjiania. Next base: position 8,730 of record JAEWWO010000057.1, on the reverse strand, counting down.
CGGAATTTTAATTCTCCCACCGTACATTGGTGTTTTAGGAGAAGGCGGAAATCAATGGATTAATGGTGCAAGTATGCAAAACAAAGGTTTTGAATTTATGATTGGATATCGTAATAGATTTTCTAATGATTGGTCTATTGATGTAACTGCAAATTTTGATATTGTACGTAATAAAGTTACTGATTTACCTGCTGAAGTAGTGAATGCATACGGTGGCGATGGACGCGGACAAAATATCTTAGGACACACTATTGGTTCTTACTTTGGTTATGTAGCTGATGGCTTGTTCCGCACTCAAGAAGAGGTTGATAATTGGGTTGATCAATCAGGCAAAGGCCTTGGACGTATTAGATACAAAGACTTGAATGGAGATGGGGTTATCAATGATTATGACCGCACTTGGATAGGAACTCCTTTACCTAAATTCACCTATGGATTTAATGCCAATATTAGCTACAAAAATTTTGATTTATCATTCTTATTGCAAGGAATAGGCAAGACTGATGTAAATAACGAATCAAAAATGTATACCGATTTTTGGAGTGCAATAGAATCATCATCAAACAAAGGTACGCGTCTGCTTAATGCATGGTCTCCTGCTAATCCCAATTCAGATATTCCGGCTCCCGTACTTACAGATAATAACTGGGAAGCACGCTTATCAACTTATTACATAGAAAATGGTATGTATTTGAAATTGAGAAATGCTCAAATTGGGTATACTTTTAGCGAATCACAACTTAAGAAAATATATCTCAAATCATTAAGAGTATATGTAGGGGGCGATAACTTATTACTTTTACTTAAATCAAAATCCTTTACAGGGCTTGATCCGGAAAGTCCAGCATTTGGTTATCCCAACCCAATGGTTGTTACCGCAGGGGTGAATATCAGATTTTAAATTTTATAAGAAATAATAAAATGAAAATTAAAAAAACTTTGTCATCAAAATAAAATACAATAAAAAATATACAGATGAAAACTTATCTAACAATTGCAATAGCAACGATGATATCAATAAGCATTTCTTGTTCTAAAGCTTTAGATGTGGGTCCGCGCGGCTCTTTAAGCGAACAGCAAGTAGCCACTCCTGATCAAGCTGAGGGATTTGTAATAGCCGCTTATTCACAGCTTGGTAATGATGAAATAAACCGTGCTTTTAGCATGTATCAATATGGGAATGTCCGTGCCGATGATGCTTATAAAGGTGGTGGAGGTATTAATGACGGGGATGTATTTCACACGATGGAAACATTCACTAACTCAAGACCGGACCAATGGAATTACGACAATATGTGGTATAATATTTATGTAGGAATAAGAAGAGCTAATGAGGGACTGCGCGTAATTGAAAAACTATCAGAAGCAGAGTTTCCTTTAAAACAAACACGAATTGCAGAATTGCGTTTCTTGCGTGGCTATTGGTATTTAATGGTAGAAAATTTATTTAATCAAATTCCCTATATTGATGAAAATGTAGATCCGGCAGATTATAAATCAGTGCTCAATAATGAATTTACACGCGACCAACTTCTGGAAAAAATTGCTGCAGATTTTGAATTTGCGGCACATACCTTACCGGCCTCTCAGCCTCAAGTAGGACGTGTAAATAAATATGCTGCATATGCTTATTTAGCAAAAGCAAGGCTGTTTAGGGCTTATAAACAAAATGATAAACATGAAGTTACAAATATAGATGCGACGCTTTTACAACAAGTAATTGGAGCTGCTGACACAGCATTAAATTCCTCATACAAATTGCAGGAAGATTTTGCCAATAACTTTTTACCAGGAAGCTATGAAAATGGTGTGGAAGCCTTTATTTCGGTACAATTTTCTACTGATGATGGCGCAGGTAGAGGCAGATTGAATTTTGGAGATATGCTTACTGTACCACAAGGTTTAGGTTGTTGTGATTTTCAGAAGCCTTCTCAAAGTTTGGTGAACGCTTTTAGAACTGATGAGAACGGACTCCCTCTTTTGGATACGTATAATAATCAAAATGTGGACTTTAGCAATAATACAGTAGATCCTCGTTTAGATCACACAGTATCAAGACCCGGTGCACCCTGGAAGTATGAGCCTGCTCATATGGTTAATGAATCCTGGAGTAGAAATGTGCCCCTTTATGGTACATATAATTCTATGAAAGAAAATGTATCTCCCGATTGCAATTGTTTTGTAAATGTTGCTCCTTTTTATGGCAACACAAAAGCCCGCATCTTAATACGCTATGCAGATGTTATGTTATTCAAGGCCGAAGCATTGATAGAATTGGGGCGTCAGGCCGAAGCATTGCCGATAATTAATACCATACGCGAAAGAGCAGCAAAGAGTACTGGCCGCTTGAAAATGGCAAATGGACAACCCATCTCAAAATATAAGGTTGGTCAATACGTGCCAGGTGTAAATATCACTTGGGATCAAGCAACAGCTCGTAAAGCCCTTAGATTTGAGCGCCGTTTAGAACTGGCTCTTGAGGGAGGCCGTTTCTTTGATCTTATGCGTTGGGGTATAGCAGATCAAGCACTCAATAAATTTTTCGAAGATGAAAAATCTACACGTTCCATATACCAAGGAGCTCATTTTACCAAAGGTAGAGATGAATTTTTGCCTGTGCCGCAAAATCAAATATTTTGGAGCGAAGGCAGGTATGTCCAAAATCCGGGTTTCTAATTTTAAAATTTTTAAACGATGAAATTAATTAATCAATTTTATAGAATATTTTTTGTGCTGCTTGCTCCCTATATTTTGTTGGCAGCATGCAAAAAAAGCACTTCTTCAGATTTTGATGTAAATTCCAATGTACAAATACAATCTTTCAGTATCAATAATTATGCAGGCGAGATTGATCATAAGTCTGGTACTATTACTGTACATGTTCCTTTTAATACAGATCTCAGTGCTCTCTCTGCAAATGTAGAGTTACCCTCAGGAGCAGTTAGCTCTCCTGCTTCAGGCACTGTACTTAACTATACTGGTGATGTGCAATATCGTATAACCAATGGCAATTTATATAAAAATTATACGGTAAAAGTAATGATAACACCTCCTATAAAATCTTTTACAATAAACGGTGTAGCAGGTACCATAGATCAAGAGAATAAAGCAATTACCGTTTTATTGCCGGATGGTACACAGCTTAATAGTCTTAAGCCGGAAGTTGTATTGGAATCTGGTGTTACTATCAAGCCCGGAAGTGGCGTAGCAATTGATTTTACAAATCCTGTTACTTATACTGTTACAATGGGTAACAAAAGTGTAGTCTATCAAGTTACAGCTATTAGTAACTCAGTGAGTGAATATGCTTTCTTAGGATTAGCAGCAAGTAGAGCAGCTATTTCCGACCCTGATGAAAAAGCTGCTGCTGATTGGTTCTTTACCAATTATCCTACGGCGGACTATGTGTCTTTCCAAAATATAGAGGCCGGTCGCAGACTTTCTAATTATAAAGTAATTTGGTGGCATTATAATTCTGCGCAAGACCTGCCGGCTGCAGCACTTACTCCAACTGTAGTAAATTCACTCAAAGAATTCAGAACCAATGGAGGCAATCTATTACTTACAACATATGCAGCTCGTTATTTAGAAGCATTAGGGATTGTACCGGAAGGTCGTGGTCCTAATAATGTGTTTGGTGATTTTGGTACTGCAGGATTTGTAGCTAGTGATAACTGGGGAATTTCCTTCCGTGGGCATGAAAACCATCCTGTTTTTGCAGGTGTAGAGACGTATGAAACAGGTAAAGCATGGTTGCTTGAAGCCGGAACATTCCGCCAAAACCATACAGCATGGTGGTTTCTACCGGAATGGGGAGGATACGGAAACGCGGCCACTTGGCGTACACTTACAGGAGGTATAAATTTAGCTTCTGAAGCGTGGGATGACAATCTTGATGGACGTGTAGGCATAGCCGAATGGAAAACAGAAAATGATGCCAATGTTATAATTATCGCATTTGGCGCATATGATTGGTACAATGAACCTCTTAATGGAGGTAAAGCAACAAATGCTTATATTACCAATATTCGTAGAATCACTAAAAATTCAATCGATTACTTAAAAGATCATTAATTCATGAAATGATGGCTGATTTTTACAAAGTTTTATATGTGTAAAAATCAGTCATCTTACTAAAAAATAAAAGACAATGAAGAAATATATAATAGCAGTCACTATGCTTTCTTTAGCTTTTGCTTGCAGCAAAAGCAGTAGCAGCAATGTACAGCCACAACCTCAGCCAGAGCAAGTTTTTAATATTTATCCTATGCCTACCGCGGCTACCTCTTCTTCAACTACTGGTTATGCGGGGTGGGTTGGCGATGTAATGCCTTATTATTTTGACGGAAAATTTCACCTTTTCTTTTTACATGATGCACCAGATATGGTGAAAAGAAGTAGTAAAGGGCAGCACCCTATTCATAGCTTTACAACTACGGATATGCTGAATTTTAATTATGAAGGAGAAGCTATCCCTTATGGAAATAGTGCTACACAAGATTATTTATTAGGTACCGGAGGTGTTGTAAAAGCCGGTAATACTTATTATTTTTATTACACAGGACATAATGGAAGCACGGCTTGGTTACAAAACAACAACCCTGGCTGGACAGGAGCAAATAACCGTGAAGTAATTATGTATGCAACCAGTACAGATTTAAAAACATGGACAAAGAAAGATGGTTTTGTATTAAAGGCACCCAATGGATTTAGTACTAATGATTTTAGAGATCCATATGTTTTTTACAATGAAGAATTTAAGGAATATTGGATGGTGGTAAGTACGCAACAAGCAGGAAAAGGAGTATTATTGGTGTATAAAACAAATGACCCTGCATCTGACAATTGGGTTGTGCGTAGCACGCTTAATGTAGAGGGCAATTATTTAATGTTAGAATGTGCTGATATCTTTAAATGGGGCAATAAATATTATATGCTCTTTGCAGAAGATTGGTCATCAACTCCCGGCACCCATTATCGAGTAGCTTCTTCCTCTGCCGGTCCTTGGTTAATGCCGGCTAATGGCAATGATATGTTGGACGGATATCAATTTTATGCAGGTCGAATGGCCGCTAACAACAATAACTATTATACATTTGGCTGGGCGCATCGTCGTAATCCGCAAAATGACAATGGTACACGTACTTGGGGAGGAAATTTAATAAGCCATCAATTTACACAATTGAGTAATGGAATTTTAGGAATAAAAGCCCCTAATGCAGTATTAAACTATTTCAGTAAATCCGGTGACTTGACAATAAAAACACAAGATGGTACGGTAACTAATTCCGGATCTAACTTTACTATTGATGGTTCCACAGGTACTGCCGGATATACATTTGCAGCAATAGAAGGCAGTGCAAAAATCAATGGTACAATCAATTTTAGCAATACTAGTGGTACGGCTTCTATCGGCTTTAATGCAGCAACTACAGCTACTGGTACATATGTGATTAAATTTGAACCAAACGCTAACCGTATTGCAGCTTATAATTATGGAACTGAAGTTACACGCGTTCCTTTCAAATTTGAAGCTGGCAAAGATTATAATTTCAATTTAATCGTTGATAATTCTGTTGTGGTATTGTACGTAAACGGTGAAGTTGCTCTTACAAATCGTATTTATAGTGCTCAAAACAATGTTTGGAGTATCAGAGCAAATAGTATGAAAATTAATTTAGGTAATTTAAAAATTTCAACGCATTAATTCCTTTAATTATTTCTCATTTAAAAATCACTATTTATGAAAAAATATTTTTTTGTAGTATTGTTACAGTCCTTAAGCATTATCGGTTTATTGGGTTGTAAAAAAAATGGCTCTTCTGATAATTTTTTATCACAAGACTTGGTTACCACTCAGGCTGATGTAGCTGCAGTAGCGACAAGCTTGCAATGTAACGCACAAGCAGAACAAAATGATTATTCAATTTATAGAATGAATAGTGATGGAACAAAAATTGGAGATATGCATCCTATCTATGATGCAGCAACAGGAAAATTTATCATTTATTATTTGAAAGATATCTGGAATAGTACTGGCCAAAAACATCCTTGGTACGCATTTACTACAACGAATCTTTATAGCTATAGACAGACGGGTATGATAATAGGCTCTAATACCCAAACATGTACACAAGACAATGCTATCGGAGCAGGCAGTGTTATAAAAAATGGTAGCACATATTATGCTTTTTATACAGGGCATAATGCTGATTTTGCACAATGTACTAATGGAACCAAGCGAGAAGGTATCATGTTAGCCTCTTCTACTAATCCAACTTCAGGGTTTACAAAACAGACAAGTTTTGCAACTATTTATACGCCTCAAGGCATGGGTTATGATGAAACGGATAACTGGCGCGATCCTTATGTAATTTGGGATGAAGCTAATAATAATTGGTTGATGCTCATTATGGCGAGAAAAAATCATAACGGGGTATGGAGAGGGGTGATTGCAAAATATACTTCCTCAAATTTACTGAATTGGACTTATAAAGGTGTTTTTTACGATGGTGCTGATCAAGTTTATTTTAACATGGAATGCCCTCAGGTTTTTAAAATGGGAAATAATTATTATTTGCTATACTCCGACCAAAGTGTGGCTGATAATGGGAAAAAATATGTTTACTATAGAAAAAGCTCTTCGCTCAACGGACCGTGGGTAAAGCCTTCAGGAAATGATAGATTTGACGGAAATGCATTTTATGCTGCAAAGGCCGTACAAGATGGTTATGGCGATTGGTATATTTTTGGGTGGTGCCACACCTTATCTGGAAGTACTGATGCAGGAAGCTGGGCATGGGGCGGTAATTTAGTAGCTCACAAAATATATGCAGATGCTGAAGGTAACTTATGTGTAGCAATTCCACATACAGTTAAAAATTGGCTCTCCTCAAATGCTTATTCAATCGTAAAAAATAGCCAATGGGGAAATGTTACAAATACTCAGGCTGGAACGTTTTCTTATCGTCTGGTAAGTCAGGCAGCTTATGATGTTGCAAATGTAATTTTTAATCCCATCGACAAGGCACAATATATGATTACGGCAAATGTTTCGTATACGAGCGCTAATAAAGATTTCGGGTTTATGATAGGGACATGTGATGGCTATGAGAATTTTTATCAACTACGTTTTGTTCCTTCAGAAAATAAATTTAAATTCGAAAAGAAAATACGTAGTCAACTTAATGCAACCGCAAATAATGAAATTCCACTGACCTTATCACCTAATACAAATTATAAAATACAAATTATAATAGAGAACTCTGTAGTGGTTGTTTATATAAATGATAAGATTGCCATGACAAACAGAATTTATAAAGCATCTAATACCAACTGGGGTATATTTACAGATAATAGCGATGCTACGTTTTCCAATATTTCAGTTACTTATCCATAATTAAGTAAAACATTATGACACCTTTATTTAAATACACCACACTACTCATCCTAAGCTTTTTTTTAGTGAGCTATACTCACGCACAAAAGGGCAAACTGCCGCCATTTCGCATGATGCAGGCCAATGGTAAAGTATTCAAAGCTGAAAATTTGCCGATGGGCAAACCGATTATTATCTACTACTTTTCACCCGACTGCGACCATTGCCAACATTTTACCCAGGAAATGGTGAAAAAGAAATCGGCATTACAAAAAGCTTCCGTAGTGATGGTGAGTTATTTTCCCGTACAAGAGGTAATGCAATTTGCCCGCAAATACGGCACAGATAAGTTGTCTAATTTTTACATTGGCACAGAAGGCAATAGTTTTTTTCTGCGCAATTATTATCAGCTTACACAAATACCTTTTTTGGCATTGTATGATAAAATGGGTAATCTTAAAAAAACGTATCAGCGCAATATCGACATAAATAATTTATTGCAAAATTTAAAACCATTATAATTAGAAAATATGAACTTAAAACCTTTTATTTTTGCATGTATTATCTTTAGTGCATGTACTACGCAAAAAGCCCCGAAAGTGAGTAACAGCAATGCTTTTCAATACAACGACACACATCGGCCGCAGATTCATTTCTCCCCACAAAAAGGATGGATGAATGATCCCAACGGAATGGTGTATTACAAGGGTACATACCATTTATTTTTCCAACACAATCCCGATCAACCTGTGTGGGGTCCAATGCATTGGGGACACGCTACCTCGCCCGATATGGTGCATTGGCAAGAGCAACCTATTGCCTTGTATCCCGATAGTTTGGGTACTATTTTTTCAGGCAGCGCAGTCATTGATAAAAATAATACTGCCGGTTTTGGCAAGAATGCAATGGTTGCTATTTATACCAATCACAGCCACGGATTGGAAAAACAAAATTCTGATTTATTTCAAACCCAAAGCATTGCTTACAGTTTGGATGAAGGTAAAACCTGGACAAAATACAAAGGCAATCCGGTAATTAAAAATCCGGGTATCAGAGATTTCCGTGACCCCAAAGTTTTTTGGTATGAGAAAGGCAAAAAGTGGCTTATGACTCTTGCAACCCTTGACCACATTACGTTTTACGCTTCTGAAAATTTAAAAGATTGGAAAGAAGAAAGTAAATTCGGCAAAAACATTGGCGCACACGGTGGTGTGTGGGAATGCCCTGATTTATTTCCGCTAAACTATAACGGAAAAGAGGTGTGGGTATTGATTGTAAACATTAATCCCGGTGGTCCCAACGGAGGTTCGGCTGCGCAATATTTTACCGGAAATTTCGACGGTAAAACTTTT
>JAEWWO010000037.1 GCA_023396345.1 Bacteroidota bacterium | reverse complement strand
AGTTTCCATACATCATAACGATCATTAATCAACACGTAACTGTCGTTGGCAGTCCAGTCTGCAATGCCGTAGTTAGACGGCAGTTGCGGCATATCGTTATCTTCATCATACACAGGAAATGGAAATTTGATTGCTGAGCTGAGTGTATTTTTTTGTGCATTATATATGCTATAGGCGCGCTTGACATTGTCATACATCAAAGCGTATTTACCCGTATAAGATTCATAAACATTTCCGTCAAAGGCTTCTTTTATTAGTTTGCGTGTAGCTTTTTCTGTATCATAAACATATACATCTTTCAGCACTGTTCCGGACCATTGAAAGTCGGATAAGTATTTCTTGGTAGATAGTTGTTAGATGTACCTTCCGTTGCCTTCATCTGTTTTGCGTACGGTAGAATACGTGCTGTCAGCCAACTGGTAAAATGTTTGTGTTTCTGTATTCCATATTGCTGTAAAGTCACGCTTTAAATCGTTGTTAAGAGAAGATAGTTGCATAGTTTGCAATGTCGGATCTTTGTAGCTCCAGATGTCTATGCTTACTCTTTCAAATTCTGGCTTTGAAGTATCTTTTAACGGAAGTATATATTGCGTTTCGAGGAAAAGAATTTTTCCGTTTTTACTGAATGCAAGATCATTGGCGGTACTCACCTGCCAGTTGTTTTTCATTCCCGGTGTGTTGCGTGTAATCGCTATGTTTGCGCTGTCGGTGCCGATACGGTGATGATAAAGGTTATAGAATTTTTGCAATGCTTTTTTGCTGCTGTCTTTCTCTGCAATAAATGCCAGTTGTTTTTCATTCTCATCGAATGTAAAAGATTTTACATCATTCAATCCTTTCAGAATGGTATCGATGATATTATTTTTTAAATCTATTAATGCCACAGCTCCTGATGGAAGGGTGTCTTTTTCTTTTTTAAAGAAGACAGCAGCATAGTTACCTTGCTTGCTGAAAGTATAATTTCCTGCATCGTGGTAGCTTTGCAGACTGTTTGTAACAAGATTTTTAAAGATGAGTTCATTGCTTTTTGTTGTGTCTTCCTGTGGTTTAACTGTATCTTTTTTAGGGAGTGGCAACTCACTCAAACCCTTATTTCTGGCTGTTTGCAGCAGATTGTTCAGACTGTCAATTCTTTTCTGAATTTGTGATACTGTGATAACGGAATCTTTAGCAGTTGTTTTTTTATCTTTCTTTTTTTCTTTTATATCAAGCAGATAAGCGATGCGTGCGGTACCTTCATCAGGGACAGAGAAATTTTTTATATCTGCAATTTTCCCTATGGTTCCGGTTGAAAGGTTTACAATAGCCAGACTATCTTTAGGCATATCGTCCGCTTTCTTTTTATCAATTTTAGCTTTGCGGATTTCCTGATAGAAAGGCTTTATTTTACAAATAAAAAATTTACTGTCGTAGGTAAATTTTCCTGCATAGCCTCTTTCAATTTCTGTAAGGGTATTACCATTCTGTTTATTTATTACAGTAAGTGAATCTCCTTCCTGCGGACAAATCATATAAGCGGCAAATTGCCCGTCGTTGCTCATTTGTAAGAAGCGAACGGATTGCCATTCATCATAAACGCTGTGGTCTAAAGGTTTCTTTTGTGCAAATAAAGAGAAAGGTAAAAATAAGAAAATAAAAAGTAATTTTTTGTTCATGCTGAATGTGTAGTTTGATTGCAAATATAAATGTTTAAATTTAGTAGTGAAGAATGGAATATTGAATCATTACGCTCTTCGGAATTTGTAATTCCGAAGTTATATCGCAGGGTCTGTGACGTACAATCCCGACACGGAGGGGTTTTAATGCATGTAATTGACTTTTGTGAGATAGAGCGTGCTTGGCAACGCTTAGTTGAAAGGCACATTAGCACTGTGAACAAATTCCTTAGTAATTGATTTAAAACAATATTATCAATTCACTAGCCTTGAACGTATTTTGTCCATATCTTTAATCATCTCCCTTCCTCTTGTTCTTAAAATCATTTTACCTGTTTTATCAATTACGAAAATAGTTGGACGGATTTGCGCACCGTATTGTATTTTAAACGGTGTGTGATCCATTTTAAAATCTGAAATCATAACGCCCGGTAAGTCCTTGAACCGGCTACGGTCTTCTTGAAGCTTTTCCAATGAACTCGCCAAACAATATGCAACAATTTCCAACTCGTTTTTAGGAGCGGATTTGTAAAGTTGTTTCAAGTAGGTAAGGCTTTCCGGATTTGCGCAGCTTAAACCGTCGTATATTAATATGATATTCTTACCTTCCAGAGATGACAACCAAAACGGATTTCCTCGCTCATCAGTAGCTTCCACTTAGTAATATCGGTCGCCTTCTTTGATTTGCTCGGTCTCCAAATGCAGTTTAAGGCTTTTTCCGTAAGGAGAGTTTTTCATTTCATCAGACAAGTTGTTCCAAATTGTTTGCACTGTGTCTTTGGGCAAATCAAGGCGCACCCAATAGAGCCGTTGCAGCCCACTCGGTACCGAAGCATATTTAATGGCGGCATTGATATTTTGTTGATCTACTGCGGATTTCATTTTGTTATAAGCCTGCATTAAACTGTCTTCTTTTTCTGGAAAACGCTCCATAAGTACGGAAAGTGAATCCACTTGCTGCTGATGTGTGTTCCAAAGCTCATTGTCGAATTTTCGATAGTTTTCTTCGGTTATATCTTGTCCATAAACGATTATTGCTACGACAACAAGCATAAGGGTTAGGAATGTTTTTAATTTCATAATATTAAAATTTTACATATTGTAATATCTTTCAGAAGGTATAGCAATATACCTTATTTAATTTAAATGATGGTTGTGATTTCATTATTTACATTTTCAGTGTACGCTCTTCGGAATTTGTAATTCCGAAGTTATATCGCAGGGTCTGCCACCCTGAATATCACTATACTCAACATATACCAAGTTTTAGAGTTCCTTTTCTTATGCCATAAAATCATCTGTGCTGCTATTTAAAAATTCTTCTTCTTTTTCTACAATTCCGGCACGGACGGGGTTTTGATGTATGTAATTGACTTTTGTGAGATAGAACTCCCTGTTAAATATTTCTTCTCCATGATATCCTTCTTCCCAAAACCATATTTTCCCGTTGTAACTCAATACTTTTAATAGCCAGTCTCTGCGGCTCTCTTTGTTGTTGTCGTAAGTATACCCCTCCCTGATCTTTTATTCTGTATTCAAAACTCATAATACGTCGACATTAATATTACGGATTATAAAATCCTATGATATTTCTTCGGAATTACAAATTCCGAAGAGCATTTACAAATCCTGAAAGAAACTGTTTTAAAATAGAAAAGTAAATCCACGTTTTTTATCTATACTCTGATCATATTTTTCGATTTCAGTTGTAAGCTGCTTTCTGTATTGTTCTGACATAAATTCTCTGAAATAACTGATGTCTTCGTCCTTTCTTGTTGCTAAAAGAGATTCAATATATTCCTTTTTATCTTCACTGTTAACTATAGCAAGAGGTAGGTCATAGTATGCTTGAATGTAATTCATCAATAATCGGGAAGTACGTCCATTTCCGTCATAGAAAGGGTGTATGGAAACAAGATTGTAATG
>JAEWWO010000027.1 GCA_023396345.1 Bacteroidota bacterium | reverse complement strand
TTTTCTTCACGGTTTACATCCAGATGTGTAGAGCCAAAAAGGATTGTTTTATTTTTAGACAAATGAACTTTTACCAATGCCAGCACCCTGTCTTCGCTTTTTACATTTTCCAACTTAGGCAAAGGATAGGTGTTCGCTTCCGATAATGGGTATTTAGACAAAATGCCCACTCCATAAGAGCCTCCGTTGTGCGGAATAGCTTTTCCAAAATAATAATGCATGTTCAGTTTTTGTGCCAGCTCTCTTAGCTGATATACATTTCCTGAGCGGGCGGCAGCACTATCCAGTTCCTGCAAGGCCACAATATCAGCTTTTGAATCTCTGATCACACGAGCAATAGCATCTAATTTGATAACTCCTTTTTGCTCTGAAGGAGGATTGGCATGATGAATATTGTAAGTGAGTACCCGTAATTGTTTGGGGGTACTTGTCTGCACGCTTTTGCAGGAAGCTACAATCAGCAGAGTGCTAAACAGAAAAAATAATTTACGCATAGTATAAATAGAAACGAGGCTGTTTAAAAAGATTGCTTTGTCATCCCTGTCGGATTTCTGTACATCTGAAGAACTGAAGAATTCAGATTTTCACTTCGTTCAAAATGACACTTTTTTTAAACAGCCTCGTATTTTAAAAGTTAAAGATTAAGGATATAATGCTCTGTAATTTGTAGCAGGAGCTTTAATATCTAATGTCACAGTTCCGTGTCCGTTTGCTACGGTCAGATTTTTTACAAAAACCAGCATAAATCCTTTGTTATTAGCAATGGTTGGTCCAAACTCACCCCATGCAAATACATAACCTTGCCCGGTAGCCACATTTCCACTTACTCTTCTTGACGCTTCATATACATTATAGCCTGGAACCACTCTATCATCAATAAAAGTTTTTAACTCATGATCCCAGTTTACAGATGCCATAGCGCTTGCAGTTACCTGACTTCTTGCAGATGGCACCATAAGGTATGGGTAGCTGGTGAAGCCCGCCGTGTAAGGCGCCAATTTTGCTTCATACCCGCTGCCCGGAACCATTAAATGTGCCGGACCAAATCTGAAAGCGTTGGTTCCGTTTACAAATAATACAAAGTCCATCATGGAAGAATTAGGTGCGGCAGAAGCTACATCAAAAGTATGCGGAGCTTTATAAGCAGAGAACCAATTGTGCTTGCCGGGTCCTATTTCTGAAGTCAAAACTACATCTTTAAAGTACAACAATTTTTGTGTCACAAAATCAATAGGAAGTTCTATTTCCTGTTCCATTCCTCCTTCATTTAATCCGTTTATTCTTACCGCTTCCATTCCCGGAGATCCCACAAGCGGAATATTAAATGCAAAACTATTAAGAGGAGAGTCTAATGCAATCGGTGTTTCTGTTCCATACACTCCGTTAACTTTTGTTGCATAACTAAGAGAGGTCACATCTGAGCCCGAAACAACACTTGCGCCAATGTTGTTTACAGAATCGGCATAAATCATATCCAGACTGGTAATTCCGCCGCTTAATACAATGTTGATAGCATCGTCTGCAACACCTCCTATTTTAAAAGTATCTCTTGCCAACCCTTCATATATATTTTTAGCGGTTACTACTACTGCCTGTAACCCTCTTGGCACAATAATGTCAATATCAAAGTTTACATTATTTTTATCTGTGAACGGAACATTATTTTCAGCAGAAACACTTCCGTCTACAATCATCTGATAGGTTATAGATTTCAAATCGTGTTCTGATACAATGTTTCCTCTTACGTGCAAGTGTCTCTCAAAGAAAGCTGTTTCGCGGAACTTAATATTATCTCTGAATGTTAATGCAGGTAAGCCTCTTATTTCTGACATAGGAATATGAAGTTCTGTACTTCGGTTTTCTTTATCAAAAGAAACAATCACCAGCTCCATCATTTCCGGCCTGATGATGAATTCAATCGCTTCATCATATTGTGTAGGGAAACTTGTATTATCATAATATACAGGCGTTCCCGACTCTGTTCCATTTAGTGTTTTGTTTATAAAATAATATGCAAGGCGCTTTACTCCTTTAGGAGAAGAAACGCTTACGGGTATCGTGACTTTTTCTCCCACATTAATGCCCTGAATGTTTTCAAAGTCGCTGCTTATTTTTATAGTAGGTCCTTCGCCCGTTGCTTCTACAAAATCTTTATGCTTACAGGCAGATGCCAGTAAAAGCAAAAGAAATGTGCCGAATAATAAATGATTCTTAATTTTCATGTGTTTAATATTTTAAATTATCGGTTAATTTTTAATTCTGCTACCACCGGCAAGTGGTCTGATGCATTAAAAGTATTAATAACCTGATGAGAAACTACAGAAAATGCGTTTGCCGGTTTATAGGCTAAATAATCTATAACGGAGGTTGGATTATTGGCACTGAAAGTAGGAGGACAAGCACCACCCTTACATGTACGCGTGAACAAACCATCAAATACACTGAAAAAATCTGTAGTGGTTTCAAACTCATTAAAGTCACCCCCTATTATTGTTTTTTCCGGAGCAACGCCTAATATGTTTACAATAACTCTTACCTGTTGCAAACGATTTGTAGCGCTGTTATGTTGTAAGTGGGTAACTGCTGCCAAAACAGAGTCTTTTCCGGGTAAGTCAATGATAGCCGTTCCTAAAACCCTTTGCTCTGTAGCCTCGCTTTCTTTAGTTAAGTAATATTTTCTTATATCTTTTATCGGATATTTACTTAATATGGCAACACCATACAATCCTCTTAGGTGTTCACGGGCAGAATAAAAGAAATAGTTCATATTAAGGCTTTCGCCCAATACGGCAGCCATATCTCCCAGATAACCATTTCTATTTGTACCCTTGTCCACTTCCTGAAGAAATACTATATCAGGATCCCCTTGTCTGATATATTTTGCCATTACAACAAGGTCGGTTGTATCTTCATTATAAGTAGGCTCTCCTGCATGTATGTTGTATGTCATTACTTTTATACTGCTCAAAAGAGGTTGTTCATCATTCTCATCGCCATACGTGGCAGCACTATGACCTATATGGGTTGCAGGATTGTTTGGCATATAGGGTTCTTTGTTGCACGCTGCTAATACAACAGCGAGAATAAACATCCAGCAGCTCATTATTTTTATATTTTTCATATACTTATATTATTTCGTGTTAGCATAATTAATTCTACTCCCATCCCGGATTTTGACCAAGGTTAGGGTTTAATGTTGTTTGCTCTACGGGCAGAGGATATAAATAATC
Organism: Bacteroidota bacterium; assembly: GCA_023396345.1. GTDB lineage: Bacteria > Bacteroidota > Bacteroidia > Chitinophagales > Chitinophagaceae > Haoranjiania. The sequence continues at coordinate 3,458 of JAEWWO010000027.1, read as the reverse complement.
TCTGTTTTCGTTGAACGATTTAATTATATTTTTATTGGTAAGAATATTTCCTTTCGTACCCTCATCCAAATCGTTTACAGGTAACTGATAAGCTCCGGGTGTTGCAGGAGGTTTAGCTCCTTCATAAATTTCAATTTCTGCAAGCCCTGTTCTGTCGAGGTTATAGAAGCCCGGACCGGGGAAATAGGTTCCAAGGAAAGGATCAGCTAATAAGTGTCCTTCTTTCCAGCGCATCAAATCGTCCCAGCGGAGACCGTTTTCCATAACCAACTCTACTCTTCTCTCTCTTCTTATCTCTAAAAGTAAGCCTTTATTAGTATTTCCAAGATTATTATAAAGTGCAGCCTGATAAGCATCGGGGTTTGCATTGGCATCTGCCATAACCAATGTCGGCATTCCTACTCTGCTGCGTAAAAGATTGATTGAGTTGTTAATATCTGTCTGTGTTATAGTACCCAACTCAGCTTTCGCTTCAGCATAGTTCAATAATACCTCCCCAAGTCTGAAAAGTATCATATCTTTATAGGATTGCGAACTACCATCCATATTAGGATTATTCAACCCTTTTACAGGTTGATATCCCGTCATCGTTGATTCAAAGTCCACAGAAGCTACCGCAGACTGTCCAACTCTTGTGTAGCCCGGAGTGCGAATGGATTGTGACAAACGAGGGTCTCTGTTCTGTACTTCATTATAAAACTGTATGGTATCAAAACCTTCTATATCTGTGAATCTTGATCCATCAGCCATAAGATAACTATTTACCAATCTCTTTTCGAAGCCTGGCTTTCCCTGTGTTCTTGCTGTCATATAGAATTGTAGGTTATGAAACAGTGTCAGCGTGTTGGAATATCTGCGACCGATAATAACTTCAGAAATCAGAGGGTCTAATGTCATAGTTGCAAATAAATCCATATAAGGTTTTCCTGTAGGCCCGTTAGTGGCGGTATATAAGGTATATTGACCGGAATTCATTAATTCTTCCGAAGCAGATACGCACGCTTCTAAAAATTTATTAGCATCAGGAAGATTAAATTCTGTATGGTATTTTCTCCAGGTCCCTTCGTACAATCCAATTCTTGATTTAAGAGCCAGAGCAGTCCATTTTGTAACTCTTTCTACACTTTTTGCCGCATCTAAATGCTCTATGGCAAAATCAAGATCTGCCATTACTGAATCCATTACCAATGTGCGCGGATCTCTAGCTTTTCTGAGATTGGCTTCGTCGTTGGTTTCTATTACAACGTTGTACCAGGGAACATCGCCAAAGCGTTTTACTTTTTCAAAGTAAAACAGAGCTCTGAAAAACCTTGCAATACCCACATATTTGTTTTTTACTACTTCGTTGGGATAATTGATTACATTTTCATGTGTAAGAAAATAGTTTATTTGACGCAATTGATCCCAGTTCCAGTTTCCGTCTGTATTTGGAATCAATCTGGTTCCTGCAATCTCTGTAGATACCGAAGATTTTACAATATTGTCTGCTCCGCCTTCATAAATTTCTGCAGCACCCTGAAAGTTGTTATACATCAGATTGGTATAGCCCTCGAGGTCGCTTTCTTTTTTAAAGAATAAGGGGGGAGAAACGGTGTCCAGAGGTTGCCTGTCAAGGCCCTTCTGACAGGCCGCAGCCACTACAGCCATAGTGAAAAAATATAATAATGTTTTTACGTATTTCATCTGTATAATATATTTTACATTAAAGAGTAATATCAACACCAAAAGAATAAACTTTACTGAACGGATACACACGTCCGTTTGCATCTGCCATAGCCTGCTCGGGATCTATGTATTTTGATCTGAGCTTGGTCCAGGTAAAGAGGTTTTCTCCACTTACAAACACTCTGAAGTTTTTCACTTTTATTCTGTTCAACCATTCAGCAGGGAAAGAATAGCCAATCGTCAGGTTTTTCAGTCTTAAATAAGCAAGGTCCTGCAAATATTTGTTGTTTGAAGCTCTCAGCTCGTTATTTCCGTTCAAGGCTACATAAGCCAGCAAATTGGGGAAATAAGCATTTGGATTTTCAGCGCTATATACATCCTTTTCAAAATCTTTTGGAATGAATGTAAAATATGGTCTTGAATAAGGACCCCAGAAACGATCGGCATTATTACCGGGATACCAATCCATTTTCCCTAAACCCTGAAAGAAAACGCTCATGTCAAACCCGTTCCATCTCGCACTTCCTGTAAAGCTATATGTATATCTTGGAGTAGAGTTCCCTATAATTCTCTGATCTCCCGGATCGTCGATTGTGTTTTCTCCGGCATCAATAATATTATCTCCGTTTAAGTCTACCCAGCGAAGGTCTCCAGCTCTGATAGGAATATTATTGTCTCTTCTTACTCTGTTCAGCCAGGTTTGGTCTACAGGATAAGTTTTGGCTTCTGCGTCAGTTTTAAAATAACCATCGGTTATATATCCCCAAATCTCTCCTATTCTTTTCCCTTTATAAAACTGATAAGTAAGATTATACTCATCCACAAGATTGGTAACATAGGAGTAGTTGTCTCCCAGAACAAATCCAAGACTATAATTAAATGGTTTTGTTCCCAAGCTGAATACATCTTTCCAGTTTACAGTAAGTTCAAATCCTTTAGTTCTTAAATCTCCTACATTCATATTTGGTTCACTGGCACCAAACACATCCGGTAAATCCAGCCCTCTGGCGAGAAAGCCGATTGTATTTCTTATGAAATAATCGTAACTCGCATTCAATCGGTTATTAAAGAATCCTATGTCTGCCCCGAGATTGTAAGATGTTACCTTTTCCCAGGTAATGGTTGCGCTTACCGGTGTGGGGTACATATAGTATCTCGCTCTTTCGCCGTCCAGCATATACGCCATTGTTCCGGCTCTCATTGTATTTACATACGGATAATAGCCACCTGAAGCTACTTCCTGATTTCCCAAATTACCAATGGATCCTCTTAGTTTAAAGAAGCTGACAGTATTACTCAAAGGTTCAAAAAACCTCTCTTTACTCACTACCCAGCCTGCTGATACAGACGGAAAGAATCCATAGTTTCTGTCTCCGGGGAATCTTGAAGAGCCGTCATATCTTCCATTTGTTTCAAAAAGATATTTATCTTTATAGTCATAATTAAGTCTGTAAAAATATCCTCTGATAAACAATTGGCTTGATCCTCCACGCAGCGTGGTTAGTCCGGTTCCCAAATTAAAATCATTTAGTTCAGGAGTAGCCAAATCCTGAATGGTTCCTGTAATTTTTTTATTGTGAGAAAACTCCTGATTATAGCCTGCCATTATTTTGAATGTATGGTCATTAAAAGATTTGGTATAATCTCCATACACATTAATTACGTGCAACTGATTGAACTGCTGATCTTCTGAAAGCAAATCAGTTCTGTATCTTGTAGAAGTATCTATTACTCCCGGATGTAAAGAATAAGTAGCCGGTGTTAAGCGATAAAAGCTTGGGTCAGTATACATG
>JAEWWO010000022.1 GCA_023396345.1 Bacteroidota bacterium | reverse complement strand
CAGCCATTCAGGGTGCGGTACTTACAGGTGAAGTAAAAGATGTGTTGCTGCTTGACGTTACACCACTTAGCTTGGGTATTGAAACAATGGGAAGTGTGATGACTACCATGATTCCGGCAAATACAACTATACCTACCAAGAAAACAGAAGTTTTCTCTACAGCCAGCGATAACCAGCCCGGCGTACAAATTCACGTGTTGCAGGGTGAACGCTCTATGGCAAAAGACAACAAAAGCCTGGGTGTATTTAACTTAGACGGTATTCCACCGGCTCCAAGAGGTGTACCTCAGATTGAAGTGACTTTTGATATTGATGCCAATGGTATCTTACACGTAAGTGCTAAAGATAAAGGTACCGGAAAAGAACAGAAAATTCGTATTGAAGCAGGTAGCGGCTTAAGCAAAGAAGAGATTGAAAAAATGAAAGCCGAAGCCAAAGCCAACGAAGCTACTGATAAAGCGGAAAGAGAAAAAGTAGACAAACTGAATCAGGCAGATGCTTTAGTATTCCAGACAGAAAAACAACTGAAAGAATTTGGCGATAAAATCCCTGCCGATAAAAAAGCTCCGATAGAAGCTGCATTAACCAAACTGAAAGATGCACATAAATCGCAGGATATAGCAGCAGTTGACAGTGCTATGGAAGAAATGAATACCGCATGGACAGCTGCCAGCGAAGATATCTACAAAGCACAGCAACCTCAGGATGGCGGTGCTCAACCGGGTGCTGATGCCGGACAACAACAAACCGGAACGCAATCAGGACCTGACGATGTACAGGATGCAGAGTTTGAAGAAGTGAAATAAATCAACGTTATATTTAAAAGAGCAATCAGGTTATTGATTGCTCTTTTTTTGTACATTCTATAAATATCAATAAAAAGACTATTTTTGAAGAAAGAACTATCATGCATAAAGAAGAAATTCGCTGGATACAAAGATTTTCATCTTTCAAAAAAGTGTTCCACAGAAATAAATAGTAAATCAAGAATCTCATGTTTCAATTCATCCCGGAAGAAATAAGAATCATTTTATTGTTTGTATTTTTCTTAGGAAGTAGTGTTATGATATTTATCTTCTATCAAAATGAAAAATGGAAAGCATCCAAAAAAATGCTGAATAAAATTAAGGAGGAGAAATTTCAAGTATTTAAAAAGTTAATTGTACAAACTAATATTATCCCGCCATATACTTCACTTAGTATGGGAGATTTAAACAGCAGAAAAAACTTATGCAATATCTATATCAACAAATGTTTTATAGTTATAGTACTTGCACAGCGACCATCTGTATTTTATATTAATTATTATCCCGTAATTTTTGAAAAAGGAAAAAACGAACCTAATCATTTTATTAAAAATGAATGGAACTCTATAAGTATTCACACTAAATACAAGTTAATTTTATCAGGTTCCGGAGATTTAAAACTCTTTATCAAAACCAAAAATGAACAGGAGAAACACGCACTATATGAAGCTTTAAATAATTGGAAACAAGCCTCTATACTATCACATAAAAAAGCAGACACCCCATAGAAATGGGGCGTCTGTAAATCTAAACTATAAAAACACTTAAAACTAAAACACTATTTTGAACTATAATAATCTGTAAAGTTTAATATCGCTTTTTATTTTTTTAATCTCTTCTGTCTTTTAACTCTTTTCTAAGCATTTGTCTAAAATCTGCATCAGTAGTAAATACTTTATTGGCTCTTTCCTCAGATCCTAATATTTTCTGAAATACAGGAATATATCCTTTTTGCAGTTGTTTGCTACCGTTCTCAAATTCTTTTCTGTTCTTTCCTTTGCTCTGCCACAACTCATGAAGCTCCTGCTCATATTTGCTGTATGCATTCCAAAACTCTGTATATTCTTTTTGCTGTATATCCAGCTCTTTTACCATATACACCGTTTTTAACTGCTTTATCTTTTCTGCTCCTGATGCGCTTTTATTTACATTGCTGTTTTTATTGCTCTGTGCAAAAGAAGAACCGATTAAGCTGCCTGACTGTGCATTGGCGTTGTAAGAAAAAGAGAATAAAAATAAACTACATATAATCAATAACTTTTTCATTTGTTTTTCTGGTTTCTCCGCTAAGCGGATATTTTTTATTTCAATCTTATTCAAGTTAATCCGTGAATTTAATTAATAGCCGGAGTGCTGTTGAGATATTCTTCAAGGTCTTTACTGCTGATGGCATTTATTTCCTGCGAAACATTAATTACATTCATCTTTTGCGGCTCAATCACTTTTGGACCACTTACCTCATTTTGTATGGCCGGATTATTTAAATAACCTTTGGTACTTTGTGCATTGGGTTTAGCACTATCTATCTCTACTGTTCCTGCGCTTGCATAGTTTTGAATTTGTGAAGTCTGTGTAGTAGCTATGTTGTCATTATCATTGTTATTTACTACCAGACCCAGTGTAAGCACAGCAAACAGTAAAGAAGCAGCTACAGCCAAACCTTTCCACGTATTCTTTTTATTGTTTTTGTTGATAGAAACTAATTTAGCTCCGTTGGTGTTTACACTAAACTGCTCAAAATAACCGGCAGGTACCGTATAAACATTTTCGCGGCTGATAGTTGTAAGCAGCGGGGCTATATCTTTAAGCTCTTCCAATACTTCGGATTGTTTAGGTGATTCGTTTTTCACTCTCTGCAAAACAGTATCGGCAAAGCTATCAAAATAACCTTCGGGCACGCTAAACACACTTTGCTTTGGATAAGCCTCCATGCGTACAAGGCTCAGCATATCCTCTGCGAAAGTATCAAAATAGCCCTGAGGTATTGCGTAAGGCAGTTCTGTCTTTCCGAAGCTTACAATCACTTCTTCCTGATTTTCCTGATTCATATTTCCTTTTGTTTGTGTCATACTTATTGCTTTGACTTACCAATTTTGGCTAAGTTTACTCGTTTAAGGATTATTTCTGATATACTCTTCCACTTTCTTTGCGGCATGATGATAGCTTGCTTTCAGCGCACCTTCGCTGGTATCAAGTACCCTGCTCATTTCTTCGTAAGGCATCTCATCGTAGTAACGCAGATTAAAAACTAATCTTTGTTTTTCGGGTAATTGCTGTATAGCCAGTTGCAGTTTCCACTCCAGTCTTTCGGCATCAAAGTTTGAATCTGCTTTTACCTTATTGGCTAAAGAATATTCTACATCGTCTAAACTCACGGCTGTTCTTTTTTTCTGTTGTTCTAAAAAAGTCAGGCTTTCATTGGTGGCTATTCTGTACAGCCAGGTGTACAATTTACTGTCTTCACGAAAATTATCCAGTGCTTTCCACACTTTAATAAATACGTTTTGCAGAACATCATTGGCATCTTCATGATCAACAACCATTCTCCGTACATGCCAGTAAAGCCTTTCCTGATATTTTTTTATAATAGCTGTATAAGCTTTTTCTCTGGTTGGTTCTTCTTTGAATAAACGTAGTAACTCCGTGTCTTCTAAATGTTGCATCCGTTTCAATTTTGTATTTGGAATCCCCAACTTTCAAAAACTGCCTATAAGACGAGTTGACAAGTTTGGGGTTTAAATATTTTTTATTTTTTTGCGATAACCTTTTCTGCGGCTTCGGCAATTTTTTCTTTTGTTAATCCGTATTTCTCAAATAATTGTTCAGGTGTGCCGCTTTCGCCAAATGTATCCTGCGTACCAATAAATGCCAAAGGCACGGGATTATTTGCAGCAGCTACACGGGCTACGCTCTCTCCCAACCCACCTAATACATTATGCTCTTCGCAGGTAACTGCACAGCCGGTTTTTTTAATGGATTTAATGATCGCCTCTTCATCCAACGGTTTGATGGTGTGTATATTTATCACTTCCACACTGTAGCCTTTTTCTTCCAGTATTTTCCCTGCTTCTATAGCCGTCCAAACCATATGACCACAGGCAAATAAAGTAACGTCCTTTCCTTCATGTAAAATCTGTGCTTTTCCTATTTCAAAATCGCTGCCGTCTTCTACTGTAAAGTTTGGCCATTTTGGTCTGCCAAAGCGAAGATATACCGGACCATGTATTTTTGAAATAGCTTTTGTAGCCGCTTTGGTCTGATTAAAATCACAAGGATTTATCACCGTCATGCCGGGGAGCATTTTCATTAATCCTAAGTCTTCCAGAATCTGATGCGTGGCACCATCTTCCCCTAACGATAAGCCTGCATGACTTGCGCATATCTTTACATTTTTATCACTATAAGCAATGCTTTGTCTGATTTGATCATACACACGACCGGTACTGAAATTAGCAAAAGTAGTAGTATATGGAATTTTTCCGCCAATGGTTAATCCTGCTGCAATGCCCATCATATTTGCCTCGGCAATGCCCACTTGTATAAAACGGTCGGCAAATTCTTCCATAAAAGGACCGAGTTTGAAAGAGCCTGCAAGGTCTGCAGTAAGCACCAATACGTCTTTGTTTTCTTTAGCTAATTCATAAATACCTTCGCCAAATCCAGCGCGTGTTTCTTTTTGATTTTGAATCTGTATGTCTTTAAGCATAAAATATATGTAACCTTAAGATATTAAATATCCACAAATATAGTTAAGTTTTTTTCTAAACTTCCATGTGAGCATAAAAAAAGAGGTGAAAAATCACCTCTTTACGTTTTATTTAATTTTCTTATGTAAGTTTACTTAATTTCTACAGTTTTTGCAGTTGGCTGCTCTTCTTCTTTTTTGGGAAGCAACAACTCTAAAACACCACTTTCGTATTTTGCTTCAATCTTATCAAAATCCACATTTTTTTCTACATGAAATGTTCTCTTGAAACTAACATGAGAAAAATCTTTTCTGTGATATTTTTTTGTTTCGTTCTCCTGAGTTTCAGATTTGTCGTAAGAAACAGTAAGCATATCTTTTTCGATATTTACCGAGAAATCAGATTTTTGTAATCCGGGTGCTACTATTTCTATGAAGTAATGGTTGTCTTGTTCTCCCACATTTACCAGCGGAGAAAATCCACTTGGTTTATTCCAGTTTGGCAG
>JAEWWO010000391.1 GCA_023396345.1 Bacteroidota bacterium | reverse complement strand
AGCGATCATGCGGTGGAAGAAGTAATTACTAAAATAAATATTCCAAAAGATAAAATTATCGTTCATACTACCGGATCTGTGTCTATCAACGCATTGAAATTTCTAAGCGATAATTATGGTGTACTATACCCATTGCAGAGCATAAGAAAAGATACCGAGCAAATTCCAGAAATACCTTTTTTTATTGATGCAAACAACAGCACTACAAAAAATATCATTAAAGCATTTGCTAAAACATTGTCACCATTGGTTTCCGAAGCGGATGATGAACAGAGAATAAAGTTACACATTGCAGCAGTTTTTGTTTCAAACTTTGCTAATTATTTATATACTGCTGCCAATGATTTCTGTGAGAAAGAAAATATTCCTTTTCACTACTTAACTCCGCTAATGAAAGAAACCGTTGGCAGATTGCAAAATCAAAAGCCTGAAAATGTAATGACTGGTCCTGCTGTTCGCAAAGATGAGAATACCATACAAAAGCATTTGCAATTATTGCAATCGCATCCGGAAATAAAAGAAGTGTATGAGTTTCTCACTGAAAAAATTCAGGAACGTTTTTCTTAATATCGTTTTAGAAAGAATATTTTGTAGCGAGCCAACTGCTTTTAGCTGGTACAATCCATTTCTCCAGTAATTCCTTTTTAGTAGCAGCAAGATTATTAAAGAACAGCGTATCGCCATCTATAAAATTGTTGGCAATAGCATAAGCAAGCTGATTCATTGGTATTAGCTGCACTTTATCTTTCACTACAAAAGCCAGAGATTGTCTGTCGAACAAACTTATGGAAAAAGTTTTCTCTACATCTTTTATAAAGTGTACCGAAGAATCAATGCTGCAACCGCTGATGTTGTGCGATGTTTCATCTACCATTAATATTAAAAACTGTCCGAAAAGTAATTGTATAAATCCTTTGTTGGCTTTGCCATGCGTATTCCATTTATCGGTAAAATCTTCAATCATATTACCTAAGTGCAATGCCTCATCAATACTCAATAATCTGCTCGACTGATAAATCCACACTCTTGATTCGTCTGAAAAATTTTCGGGTATATGTTCTTTATATTCTAAATTCATTTTTGTTTAATTCTTTTTATTATTTAATTCTTTAGCGATAATTTCGGCTACATCCAGCACTTGTACTTCGTCTTGTTTATTTTCATTTTTTATTCCGTCAGATAACATAGTATTACAAAACGGACACGCAGAAGCTACTATAGCTGCATTTGTCTCCACCGCTTCCTTAGCTCTTTTGTTGTTAACTCTGCCCGTTCCTTTTTCTTCTTCTTTAAACATCTGTGCACCTCCTGCACCACAACAAAACCCGTTGCTGCGGCAGCGTTTCATTTCTACCAGTTCCGCATCCAGCATTTCCAGTACCTTTCTGGGAGCTTCGTAAATGTTATTTCCTCTTCCCAGATAGCAACTATCATGATAAGTTATTTTTTTACCTTTAAACTCTCCACCTTCTTTCAGTACAATTTTTCCTTCATCAATTAGTTGTTGTAAAAGCTGTGTATGATGTATCACTTCGTAGTTTCCGCCCAATTTTGAATATTCATTTTTAAAAATATTAAAACAATGCGGGCAGGCAGTTACAATTTTTTTGATATTATAACCATTGAGTAATTGTATATTTTGATAAGCCATCATTTGAAAAAGAAATTCGTTGCCCGCTCTTCTTGCCGGATCACCCGTACACATTTCTTCTTTGCCCAACACGGCAAATTTGATGTTGGCATGTTGCAGTATTTCTGTAAATGCTTGTGTAATTTTCTGAGCGCGCTGGTCAAAACTTCCTGCACAGCCAACCCAGAATAATATCTCCGGTTCTTCTCCTCCGGAAAGCATTTCGCTCACGGTAAATACTTTATCCATTTAATTGTATGTTTGAAATTTGCGATGCTCAAAGATAATCCTTAATAATCAAAACCTACACTTGATTAAGATTAAGTATTAAAACAAAAAGAGTCGACAGGAATGCCGACTCGATTTTTTACTTACTAACTCACTAAATTGTTTTGCTAAATTACAATTTTGAGAAGATATTCAAAATAATTTTTAATAAATGTGAATAAGTTTTATTCGTTAATCTATCAATAACAAATATTTTCTAATCTTAATATACTTGTTAATTGACTGTAAATTAATTTATTATAATAAATAATTCACATTAAATTCTTATCCTCTCATTATTAGAGTCATAGAATTTATAGTCAATGATGCCAAGTTCACTGTCTTCTTTTGCTTCCAGTTGCAGTTTGTATTTTTTTATCCATCTGCCTAAGATAGACAGGCTGAATATTTTTCTTTTGGTTAAATGTGAATAAACTATTGGATGTACCTTGATTTTCAGTTTCTTATGTTGGTTAGATACAAGATAAGCCAGTTTGTTTTCAATGTCATCTGTTAGCACAAGGGTAGAAGATACCTTGCCGGTTCCTTTGCATGTAGGACAAATTTCGGCGGTATTAATTTCAATTTCCTGGCGCATACGCTGGCGTGTAATCTGCATTACACCAAATTTAGAAATCGGAAGCAGTGAATGTCTTGCCCTGTCAGCTTTCATAAACTCCGTCATCGCTTCCAGAATTTTCTTTTTGTTGTCAGGATTTTTCATATCAATAAAATCCACAACAATAATACCTCCGATATCTCTGAGTCTTAACTGGCGCGCAATTTCTTCGGCAGCTTCCAGATTGGTTGCTACAGCATTTTCTTCCTGACTGGAACTTACGCTTTTGTAACCACTGTTTACATCAAAAACAAATAAAGCTTCTGTTGGTTCTATTATCAGGTAGGCACCACTGTTGAGGTTCACAGTTTTGCCAAAAGAAGATTTAATTTGTTTCAGAATGCCGTGTTGTTCAAAAATAGGTATATTGTTCTGATAGAAAGTAACCATATTTTGCTTACCCGGAGCAATTCTTTGAATATAGTCAGCTGCTTCGTTGTAAAGCACTTTATCATTAACAATAATCCTGTTGAATTCTTTTGTAAGCAAATCGCGCAGAATGCTGGTAGTTTTGTTTTCTTCGCTTAAGATTTTTACCGGAGGTTTTGCATTCTTCATTTTCATTTGCATACTCTTCCAGCTGTCAATCAAATCGCGCATATCCTCGTGCAGTTCTGCAGTGTTTTTTCCTTCAGCAGCAGTTCTTACAATCACGCCTATATTTTTAGGCTTGATAGATTCAACAATCTTTTGTAATCTTTTTCTTTCTTCTGATGAGTGAATCTTTTTTGATATAGCCACCATATCGTTGAAGGGCGTAATTACTATGAATCTGCCTGGTATAGATATTTCGCAGCTCAGTCTCGGTCCTTTAGAAGCGATAGGTTCTTTCAGTATCTGAACCAATAAATTGGGCTTGCCATTTAATATTTCGGTGATTTTTCCGCTTTTTTCAATCTCAGGCTCTATCTGAAATTTAGAAAAATCCAAACCTGCATCCGATTTATCAACCATTGCAAGTTGTGTAAATTTTAATATAGAGCGAATGTAAGGGCTGAGATCTGTATAATGCAAAAACGCATCTTTCTCATAGCCTACATCAATAAATGCGGCGTTTAGTCCGGGCATCAGTTTTTTAACTTTTCCTAAAAAAATATCACCTACAGAAAAACCTGCATCAGATTTTTCGCTGTGCAGTTCTACAAGCTTTTTATTTTCAAGTAAAGCTATTTCTACTTCTCCCGGAGTAGCATTTATAATTAATTCTTTGTTGATGAGTTCTTTCTCCACAAAATCAAATATTAGATCAGTTAGTGTATAACTGAATAAGTAAAACGATAAGTAAATGTATGGTGTACAACAAAACAGAGAAACCATAATGGTTTCCGTTTATTCTGTACAACTAAAATAAGTGTAGGAAAGGAGAAAGTTGACAGGACTAAAGAAAATTGAATCTCTTTCTATTGAATAAGTATACAATAAAAAGAGATTCAGAAAGAAATATACCTAAGTATGTTTATTTCTTTTTATGACGATTTTTTCTAAGTCTTTTTTTACGTTTGTGTGTCGCTATTTTATGACGTTTTCTTTTTTTACCGCAAGGCATAATTTTATAAATTTATTGTTTAATTAAAAAATGTATTATCTTAATTGTAAGTCTCTTATACGTTCATCAATATCTTTCTTAGCCTCTTCAATCTGCACTTTATCTTTTGCTACTGTATACCATTTTATGGCATTAGGCTTGTCGGATAGTCTTTCGTAAGACTCTGCTATACTAAAGATGGCTAAAAGATTATCCGGTTCTTTTGCCAGTACTTTTTCAAATCTTTTTACAGCATTTTCAAATTGTCCGCTTTTCATTCCTCCCAGACCTAACATCATTTGTGCATAGCTGTTATCGGGATGCTCATCGGCAACTTGTCTTACTTTGGTGATTCCTTCCATAGGATTATCGGAAATATTTCCGAACATATAGGTTGCACCTAAAC
>JAEWWO010000277.1 GCA_023396345.1 Bacteroidota bacterium | reverse complement strand
CACATAAAGAGTTTAAACCAATTGTCTCCCTAACATCCGATCAATATAATCAACTCATTGAAGAGCAAAAAAATAAAATGTTAAAAAATTTAAATGAGTTCCAAAAAGATAATATTGTTACGAATGAAAAAGACTGGATATCTCCTATTTATAATGATATAGAATGGAACTATCTTCATGTTCCTAATCAGTGGGAAAAACAAGGGCTGAAAGACATAGATGGTATTGTATGGTATAGAAAAACAATAGAACTTACAAAAGAGCAGGCAAAAACTGCAAATTTGTTATCGCTGGGTATGATTGACGACAATGATGAAACATACGTAAACGGTGAAATGGTAGGAGCAACAAATGGTTATAATTTACCACGCTTGTATAGTATTAAAGAAGGACTGTTTAAAGAAGGTAAAAATGTAATTGCCATTAAGGTTACTGACAGTGGTGGCGGCGGTGGCATTTATGGTCTCGCAAAAGATGTTTTTTTAAAAATAGGGGACAAGAATATGGACCTTTCTGGAGAGTGGAAGGCAAGAGTAGTACCAGAATCTGTACGATTCAGTATAAATACGCCAAATCAGTATCCTTCATTGTTATATAATGCGATGATTCATCCTTTTATTCAAAGCCGCATTAAAGGATTCATCTGGTACCAAGGAGAGTCTAACAGTGGTAGGGCATACCAATATGAAACGCTGTTTCCTTTGCTTATACAAGATTGGAGAGATAAATGGCAGCAAGGTGAATTGCCATTTTATTATGTACAGTTATCATCCTTTAATTCCGATAAAATGAACGGACTAAAGGGAAGTGCATGGGCAGAGCTAAGAGACGCTCAAAGAAAGACACTTGCCGTTCCACATACAGGAATGGCCGTGACAACAGATATTGGAAATGCGGAAGATGTTCATCCCAGAAATAAAAAAGACGTAGGATTAAGGTTGGCTCTGAATGCTTTAAAAAATGATTATAAATTCAATAATATTATATCAATGGGGCCTCTTTATAAATCTGCAAGTTTTTTAAATGTAAAGGCCATACTTTCTTTTGATAATATAGGTTGTGGTTTAATGGTAAGAAATAATGATTTTAATCTTAACGGATTTCAAATTGCAGGCAATGACAAAGTTTTTCATTGGGCTAATGCTAAAGTGGTAGGAGATAAAGTGATTGTAAGCAATCCGGATGTAAAAAGTCCGGTAGCTGTTCGTTATGGATGGACAGATGTAACAGATGATATTAATTTGATCAACAAAGAAGGACTACCGGCCTCACCTTTTAGAACGGATAATTGGGATGGACTTACAAAAAAGAATGTATACAGATTTTTCGAATCCAAATAAAGTACTAGGAGAATACTTGCCTGAAAATTAACATTGAAAATTAAATAATTTCTCTAATACTTCAAATCAGAATAAAGAGGAAATTGCTCCATAAAGGAGTTGACTTCTTTTTTTACCGATTGTATCACTGATTCATCATCAGCATTCATCAGTATTTTATCCACAACATCTGCAATAAAAGGCATATGTGATTCCTTCATTCCTCTTGTGGTAACTGCAGCCACACCAAATCTTATACCCGAAGTCACAAATGCAGAACGATCATCAAAAGGAACCATATTTTTATTGGCAGTGATTTCTGCTTTCACAAGTACCTGTTCTGCTTTCTTTCCGCTTATGTTTTTATTTCTCAAATCTATCAGCATTAAATGATTGTCAGTACCGCCGCTTATAATATCATAATTTCTATCTACAAATTCTTTGGCCAATGCCTGTGCGTTTTTTTGCACTTGCAATGCGTATTGGGTATATGTATCTGATAAAATTTCTTCAAAAGCTATTGCTTTGGCGGCAATTACATTCATCAATGGACCGCCTTGAATACCAGGGAATACGGCAAGGTCAAGCAAAGAGCTCATCATTCTGATGTTGCCTTTGTTATCAGTTATATTCCATGGGTTTTCAAAATCTTTACGCATCATAATAATACCGCCTCTTGGTCCGCGTAATGTTTTGTGCGTTGTAGAAGTTACGATGTGGCAATGATCAAAAGGATCGTTCAGTAATTTTTTTGCGATGAGTCCTGCAGGATGTGCTATATCTGCCATTACCAAAGCTTCTACTTCATCTGCCACTTTTCTTATCCTCTCATAATCCCAGTCTCTGCTGTAAGCACTTGCTCCGCAAATGATTATTTTTGGTTTGAGCTCTCTGGCCTGCTTTTCCAGCATTTCATAGTCAACATATCCTGTATCTTTTTTTACTCCATAGAAATGAGCTTCATATAATTTTCCGCTGTAATTCACCGGAGAACCATGCGTGAGATGCCCTCCCATGCTCAGGTCGAGTCCTAAAATCCTGTCGCCAGGGTTTAGACAGCAAAGATGTACTGCCGCATTAGCTTGCGCGCCGCTGTGAGGCTGTACATTGGCATATTCTATGTTGAATATCTGCTTTAATCTGTCTATAGCTAGCTGTTCCATTTCATCTACAATTTCGCATCCAGCATAATATTGTAGGCTCCCCATTTTCAGTACGCCTCTAAAGTAGAATTTTTTTTAATTTTTTTATTAATATTATTATAACTAGATGTGGTAATGTGGTCAGCAAAAGCATGGCTTTGTGTGCGAGCTTGCTGTCC
>JAEWWO010000293.1 GCA_023396345.1 Bacteroidota bacterium | reverse complement strand
ATACAGAATCATTTTATTTCGGTCAAATCCATGATTGATAGCCTGACGGATGGCTTTTATTTTCAAAGGAGAGTTTTTTACTGCAGTATTATTTTCATCAACCAGAATTCCGTAATATTCAATATTTAAAAACGGTCCTTTCTCTAAGATAAAATCATCTTTCCACTGAGGTCTCAGCTCGCCTTTTTTATTCACCACTTCATCTTTAAATGCAGGATCAACATCGTTGATGAAATTGAGTTTATCTTGTCGCAGCAACAAAAATTCGGTAGCCTTGTTGGTATTAAAACTAATGGAAACTGCATCCAGATAGGGGAGACGTTTTCCGTTTTCATATTCCCAGTAGTTTTTGTTTTTTTCAAAAACAAGTGCCTGTCCTTCATCCCAGTATTTTAATTGAAAAGGTCCGGTTCCGCAGGGATTTTTTCTGAAATCTTTGCCATATTTTTCTACCACTTCTCTCGGCACTATGGAACAATACTGCATGGTAAGAATTCCCAGCACCGGATTAAAAGGTTTGAGTAAATGAATCTGAAACGTAGTGTCATCAACGGCTTTAAAGCCATTGTCAGCAATACGATTGTTAAACAACCAGGCACCTGTGCTGGCTACCGACGGATCTATAATTCTGTTGAGGCTGTACGCTACATCATGCGCATTCATTTTTCTGCCTTTGCCATTTTCAAAAGCGTCATTATCATGAAAATAAATACTGTCTTTAAGATAAAATGTATAGATAAGTCTGTCAACACTTACTTCCCATCTTTTAGCCAGACTGGGTACAACATTCAGATTGCTGTCAAGCTCAACCAGTGTGTTGTAAAGTTGATGTACCGCCCAGTTGATTGACTGACTTCTGGAAAAAGCCGGGTCAAGCGTTTGTATGCCTGTTGATTCGTTGTAATAAAAAATCTGTTTCCCTTCCGCTTCTTTGTCTTTGCAGGAAGAAATAAACACAGTTACCAAACACAGCAGCAATAAATAAAAACAATCTATCTTTTTTATGATATGCATATTTCAAACATACATATTTTATTTCTTATTTTGAACATTAGAGCGGTAGAAAGTAATGAGAAGTTTGTGTGAGGTGGTAATACGTGATGTGAAGAAACAAAGCCTTAGGTGTTATGGGAAGTTTTTCTTTTTACCTCGTCCAATATAATTCCAATAGTTCATGTGCTGTTTTCGGGATAAGCTGTCGGTCATCTTTACTTTAAGGTCCATATAAATTGGGTGTTTTATGCTCGAAAGTAAAAGTCCACCTTTATTGAGTTCTTCTGTTATTTCGGTTTTCAATTTTTGCTTATCAGTTTGTAAATCGTCTATGTACTCAAAGCCACGTTTTACTATTGAATTCGATTTTAGTCTTTCAGCTTGTTTGTCAAGGAATGGAAGTCCGTATTTCTTAAAGTCGCCAAGAATTTCTTTCACAATTTTAGTTGTCGTTTCAACTTGACCGTTGTGGAAATAGTAAGCGTCTTCAATATTTAGTGCACCGGAATTATGCCTCAGTACTTTCAAGTCTTTGTGCGGATTTAAAGGTCCAATGTTGTATTGGTTTGAAAAAATATATTCAGGATTTAGTCTTGAAGCGATTGAGCAAGTAAAGTTTTTATCTTTAATCGTAAAAATTACGTGAAGTAGTTCATGAACAGTCAAGTTATTTACCTGTCTTAGTCTCTGAAAAGTGTAGCAACTGTTTTTGTAAGTTAAAAACTCAAAGTCAGACAAAATTTCACTTGCTGTCTGAACAAGAATTTGTTTTATCTCTCCTTTTCTCTAAATTCAAAGTTCGTTCCTTCGGCCAAACGTCTTGTGAACAACTCAGGCGATAGTATTTTTATTTTAGCAGTAACAGTTTCGCCTGGTAAAACAATTTCCTTATCAATAAAGGTTTGTTGTCCCTATGTCTGCATTTCTTCAAAGTCAAATTTTATTTGCGGTCTATAACCTGAATATGCAGGCATTTTTCTTCCGCCATCTTCTATTGTTCTGTATTGTAGTTGTGCGATAAAGTCCGTTTTGCTAAATTCTTCTTCGTAGAAAGTCAGAATGTTTTGTATAATTTTGTCAAAGTCCCTTTCATTGCAAAATTGTGTTGAAATTGAAATCATTTGCGTTATTGAACTTCCTGCTTCGTGTCGCCAAACATTTAATTCATCTGTTAAATCAAGTTTTTTGTTGTTAATTTTTTCAATAGTCAATGGTGAACCGAAAAAGTTCTTTAATTCTATAACGAAATCCGCAATTAAAGTTTGATTGAATGTTGTCCAGTCATTCATTGCGCTCAAAAACAAAGTTGTGATGTCTTTTAGTTTATGGTCTGTTTGGTCAATATCAACCAAGTTCCAAAGTGTAGAGTATGTTTCAATTTTTCTATCCACGCTGTCTTTGAATTTCGTTTTTTTTGCTAACACTCAAATTTACACATTTCATTAATTCTATAAATATTATTTCGTTTATCTTTTTTATTGCGTTAGCTATTTAGATTAACGAATCTTGAATAATAAAAATACAACAATTTCTACTGCTGCCCGAAAGGAATATTCAACTAAATCAATCTTTTCTCGTGGCATATCAGGAAAGATTATCAGCATATTATATCCGGAGAAAATAAAAAAATGTACTTTTATTTTTCAGAAAATGATTCAACGATGTTCAGAAGAAATATTTTTTTGTATGTGTTAGTAATGCTGTGTTTGTTGCAAACCGATGTACAAGCACAATTTTTTCAGCAGGATAAAACACCCTTGCAGGATTCGCTGCGCGGCTCCATTACAAGAGAAAGGTCTTGGTGGGATGTGTTGAGATATGATATTACTATTGAACCTGATATCAATCAAAAAACAATTAAAGGTAAAACCGATATTACCTATAATGTTACTGACAGCGATATAAGCTTTATGCAGATTGACCTACAGGCACCGATGGTTGTGGACAGTGTATATCTCAATCACTTTACAAAAGTTGATGTGGTAAAACGCGATGTAGATTTGTTTTATTTACTGATGCCGCCGCAAACAAAAGGAAAGAAAAATCAACTCACAATTTATTATCATGGCAAACCTATGGAAGCTGTGCGTCCGCCATGGCAGGGAGGTTTTATCTGGGAGCAGGATAGTCTCGGCAGACCCTGGATTTCTGTGGCTTGTCAGGGATTGGGAGCATCTGTTTGGTTTCCCTGCAAAGATCATCAAAGCGATGAGCCCGATAAAGGCGCAACCCTTACCATGATTGTTCCGGACACGCTTACCGGCGTGGGAAACGGAAAACTGGTGGAGCAAAAGAAACTTTCCGGTGGCAAAGCCAGCTATAAATGGGCGGTGAGAAATCCTATCAACAATTATAACATTATTCCCTACATAGGGAAATATGTGAATATCAAAAGAGAATATAAAGGCGAAAAAGGCAGATTGCCAGTGGATTTATGGGCACTGGATTATAATCAGGAGAAAATGCAGACACACGCATTGCCCGATGTTTTGCGTACCTTAAACGCTATGGAATACTGGTTTGGTCCATATCCGTTTTATAATGACGGATATAAACTGGTAGAAGCTCCGCATTTAGGCATGGAACATCAGTCGGCTGTAGCGTATGGTAATGATTATATAAACGGATACAGAGGAAAAGATATTTCCGGCACGGGACACGGATTGAAATTTGATTTTATCATCGTTCATGAAAGCGGACACGAATGGTTTGGCAACAGTATTACTGCAGCAGATATTGCCGATATGTGGATTCATGAGAGTTTCACCAACCTGAGCGAAATTTTATTTACCGAAAAATTTTACGGAAAAGAAGCCGCAACAGACTATGCCGTAGGAATAAGAAATAATATATTGAACGACAAACCAATTATTTCCCAATACGGCATTAACGAAGAGGGTAGCGGCGACATGTATTACAAAGGTGCAAACATGCTGCAGAATATTCGCACAACGATTAATGATGAAAATAAATTCAGACAAATGCTGCGCGACATGAACAAAGCGTTTTATCATAAAATCGTTTCCAATCAACAAATTCAAAGCTATATCAACAATTACACTGGCATTGATTTCACCAAAACATTTGAGCAATACCTGACCACAACACAGATTCCGGTTTTTGAATTTCATTTTTCGCAGGATAACAAAAAAGTTTTTTACAGATATATCAACGCCATTGAAGAGTTTGATATGCCGCTTGTTTTTGTGAACGATGATGCTTCCGTAAAAATTACGCCCACGTTCGAGTGGCAGTCTTATGATATCAATTCAGAAAAAATAAGAGAAATTTTTTCCACAGAATTTATCAGCAGAAAATATTATTTAGACGTAAAAGAAATTGAGGATTAAACATTTGCGCAGGATAGGGGAAATATTATATGTTAAATAAAAATTATTAATATTTAACTACCCGGTATTGTTGATACAATATATCAATTTAATATTTTACTTTTGTTCTGAAATTGGTTTTATACAATGAAAAAAATATTTACTTTAATAGTAATCCTTTCGGTTGTTTTATTTGCTTGTAAAAATAATAATCAGGACAAGCAAGCCGAAGATACAGTAGATCTGGATGCATTAATGCGCGATACCATGACTACAATGCCTCTTGATACAGGCGTGATAATAACTAATCCGGATATAACTGTCAACACAGAAAATGCCATCATCAGTCACGCTAATTCTGTGCTGGAAGCTATACACAATAAAAATTATAAAAAACTTTCAACCTATATAGATCCGCAAAAAGGAGTTGTTTTTTCTCCCTATGCTTATGTAGATGAGAGTGTGCTGAAAGAAAATCATTTTACCAAGCAAAGTATTATTTCTTTTGGTGAATCTAAAAACAAAAAACTGTGGGGATATGCCGATGGTTCAGGTGATCCTATCAATATGACAATGGGCGAATACATTGATCGCTATGTGTATGATAATGAATTTCTACACGTAAAAAATATAAGAGCCAACCAGTCTTTATTCAAAAAATCGAATGGAGTTGACAATAGTTTAAAATATTTTCCCGGCAAAACTTTTGTGGATTATTACAAAAAACCAAAGGAGGGTGAAACCGAATTTGACTGGAGCAACCTGAGATTAATATTTAATCAGGAAGGCAACAATTTATATCTTATAGCTGTTGTGCATCATCAGTGGCAGATATAGTTATAATGAACAATTAATAATGTATAATTTACAATTAACAATATACGATGACTGATGTTATTCGGTAGGAACAGTATACGTGTAGAAATAATAATACAAGCAGATGGCGCTCCAAAGGAGTGCTTTTTTTTTGTGTTAAAATCGTTGATTACTTCTCAGTATTGCAAATCCTGAAGATTCGTTTTGTAACATTATTTAATGCTCTTATGAAATTGTTTTGTGGAAGGTGAGGACACCTCCCAATAGGAAAAAGTTTCGGAGCTAATTTTGAGTTGTAAATCAAATGCGAAAACCAACTTACTCAATTTCAGTAATTTCTTCTTTCTCTTCCCTCAAAAAAATCAGAGAAAAAATTACATACAGAAAGAATACAATAGGTACTGCCTGCCATTGAATACATAAACTTAATACAGTAGCAATGATTGCCAGCGCCAGTTTCCACCAGTCTCTGTATAAATTAAAATCTTTTGATTTCAGACTGAGTATCGGAAATCTGGAAACCATTAAACCTGCAATCACTATTATGTACACATACCAGAACCAGGGATTATGTGCCAGCGATTCTGTAAATGTATTGTTCTGATAAGTGAGAATTAACGGCAAAGAAATGGTCACCATTCCTGCCGCTGGTATGGGTACACCCTGAAAATTATCTGTGTGTGCGGTAGATATATTGAACCTTGCCAAACGGTACGCTCCTGCCACAGCAATTAATAAAGCAGGAAGAGCAAATAATAATGCTTCTGTTCTGCTACCGGTTGTTTCTAAATAAATATAATTAAGATATCTTACAACAATTAAAGAAGGCGCAACACCAAAGCTTACCACATCGGCCAGAGAATCAAGTTGCTTACCCAGCTCTGAAGCAATGCCCAGAAGACGTGCTACAAATCCGTCTAAAAAATCAACAATTGCAGAACCTACAATAAACAAAGAGGCAACCGATAATTGTCGGGATAATATTTGAAATGCATCGTCTGACGGGTGCTTTAAAACATCGGCAGCAAAAGAATCGTAAGTAATCAGTATAATACTGATGCATCCGAATACCAGATTAAGTAACGTAAATCCGTTAGCTATATGACGCTTCATAAATTGTGAACATTGTTTTTAGCTTACGTAATATCAGGCAAATTTCGTGCAATAAAAAACTGACCGAATGTTTACATGAATAGAACTTTATAACATCCAAATCTAATATTATTTTACCAAATAAAAAAGAGACTGAA
>JAEWWO010000283.1 GCA_023396345.1 Bacteroidota bacterium | reverse complement strand
GAAATAAACAAAATACACAGCAAAAGTTATTAAAGGGTGTAGAAGATTTGTTGCTTGCTGAAGGACATCAAGCGCTCACTATTTCAGGCATTGCGCAGATTTCTGGAGTAGACAAAAAGATGATTTATGTTTATTATGAATCAATCGACGGACTGCTCTCTGCTTATTTAGATACATTTAATTTTGATACCATTGAGCAGGAAAAAGCAGATATGCAAAGTCTGTATGGTATATTATTATCTGACGTAAATAATTTTTTTAAAAATAAAATTTTACAGAAAATATTATTGTGGGAAATAAGTGGTGCAGATGTTCATGCTAAAATGATTAATAAAAAAAGAGAAGCAGCTATATCCGAAAAGACTAAATATATTTCAGACAAATACGGACAACCGGCTGCAACTGCCTATGTGCAATTGTACACTTCTTTTGTATTGTATATTTTGCATGCGCATAACGCTGCCGGAAATTTAGCCGGAATGGATTACAGTAAAAAGAAGGATAAAGACGCTTTATTGTTGAGTGCAGAAAATCTTTTATCTCTTTTTGCTGATAAAAGCACGGAAAAGAAAAAGAAGAAAAAGAAAAATAAGAAGTAAGGCAGAAGTTTAAGATTAGTTATCCCGTACCTCTGTCGGAGCCATTCCGTACGCCTCCTTGAAGCATTTGCTGAAATAGTTTTGATCGTTGAAACCTACGTTGAAAGCCAACTCCTGAATTCTGATATCCTGAGTTTCTAAAATTTCTTTAGCTTTCCTGAGTCTGAAATTTCTGATATACTGACTGGGAGAAAGTCCTGTGAGCTTTTTTATTTTTCTGAAAAGGTGCGCTCGGCTTAAACCTATTTCGTGCCCCAGCTCTTCAATGGTTAGTTCGCTGTTATTCAGATTTTGATTTAAGTAGGTATCAACTGTTTGCCTTCTGTATATGATTTTCTTTTTGGATATTTCGAAATCTAAAACCTTTACTGTTGTGGCGGTACGCGTTTATTTAAATCCATTACCGGAACCATGCCCTCGCTTGGAAGATAAATAATTTGTGGTAAATCTCCTTTTTCAGCAAGCTTTTCCAGTGTGCGAATAAACAGATATTGATTATACGTAGAATTCAGTTGTCCGTTTTCTACTTTCATCGCTTCTGCCATACCTTGTGCACGTGCAACCTCTGCCTGTGCGTTTAGCTTTTCAGCTTCCAGACGTGCTTTGGCTTCTTCAACCAAGATTCTTCTGTTTTGCTCTGCTTTAGCCATTTCTGCTTTACCCGCCATTTCTTGTTGCCATACATTATACACGGGCATTCCCCACATTAAAATAGCTATTCCGGCAATTAAAATAATTAAAATCAATACAATGTACTTTGGTTTAAACTCTTTCATAGTGCTGTTATTTTATTGATACCTAAATATACTTATTTTTCTTTAATATTTGTACTGTTGTAGACTTTACATGCTTCTACAAATTTTACAAATAATGGCGCAGGACTTTCTACCGTGCTTTTTAATTCAGGATGAAATTGTACACCGATAAAAAAAGGATGATCTTTAATTTCAACAATTTCAACCAAATCAGTATCAGGGTTGCAGCCGCTGGCAATCATTCCCGCTTCTTCAAATTGTTCTTTGTAAGCATTATTAAATTCGTAGCGGTGTCTGTGCCTTTCAGAAATTTCTGTTTCACCGTATATTTCATGCGCTAATGTATTTTCTTTTATGCGACAGGGATAAGCGCCCAGACGCATAGTGCCGCCCATATGCGTTATATTTTTCTGCTCTTCCATCATGCTGATTACTGCTTCTGCTGCATGTTCATTGATTTCGGTAGAAGTAGCCTCATTTATATTCATTACGTTTCTGGCAAATTCAATTACCGACATTTGCATGCCCAGACAAATACCGAAGAAGGGAAGTTTACTTTCTCGGGCGTGTTGAATGGCATATATCTTTCCGTCAATACCTCTGGTGCCGAATCCCGGAGCTACAAGAATTCCGTCGAGGCCGGAAAGTTTTTCTTTTACATTTTCTTTAGTGATAAATTCACTGTGAATATTTTGTACAATAACCTTGCATTCGTTTACCGCACCTGCATGTATAAAGCTTTCCAGAATAGATTTATACGCATCCTGCAATTCAATATATTTTCCTACAAGTCCGATGGTAATTTTACTTTTAGGATATTTAATCTGATCAATAAATGCTTTCCATTTATTCAGTACAGGTTCTTTGTATTCTGTAATGTTTAATTTTTTAAGACAAATAATATCAAGCTTTTCACGCAACATGGTCAGGGGTACTTCGTAGATTGACGGAGCGTCAATCACTTCAATTACAGCTTCCTGTTTTACATTACAGAAAAGTGCAATCTTTCTTTTCAGCTCGTTGCTTAATGATTCTTCCGTGCGGCAGGCAATAATATCGGGGTGCACGCCCGCTTCGCTCATCATCTTTACAGAATGCTGTGTAGGCTTTGTTTTCAGCTCTTTGGCTGCTCTTAGATACGGAATCAGTGTAAGGTGTACCACACATACATCTTCATCGGGTAGTTCCCATTGTATCTGGCGAATCGTTTCTATAAACGGCAGACTTTCTATATCGCCCACGGTGCCGCCGATTTCAGTTATTACAATATCGTATTCACCATTTTTTCCCAACAGCAGCATCCTGCGTTTTATTTCGTCGGTTACATGCGGAATTATCTGTACGGTTTTACCCAGATAAGCACCTTCTCTTTCTTTATTGATAACGGTTTGATAGATTCTGCCTGTAGTTACATTATTAGCCTGCGAAGTACTGATGTTGAGAAATCTTTCGTAGTGTCCCAGATCCAAATCGGTTTCGGCTCCGTCTTCTGTAACGTAGCATTCACCGTGTTCGTAAGGATTTAGTGTACCCGGATCTACGTTGATATAGGGGTCAAACTTCTGAATGGTTACTTTAAAACCTCTTGCCTGCAAAAGCTTTGCGAGGGATGCAGCAATAATACCTTTACCCAGACTGCTGGTAACACCTCCGGTTACAAAAATATATTTAGCCATAAATTTTTCTTTTATGTATTGATTATAAAATAAAAATGACCTGAAATACTTCCTGTTTTCCGGAAGATAAAAGATACGATACCTTTTATATAGAGGTCGTACAAAAGTATAGTTTTTTTAGCCATAAAAAAAATCGGATAATTGAGAAATTTAATTTAATCTTTGAAGTAAGTAAATAATTAAGTGATTATGAGCGAAATACTTCGAAAATTAAAAGACAGACAGCAGGAAATACAATCCTGGATGGAAACCATGCATAAGCAACCGGAACTTTCTATGCAGGAAGAAAATACATCAAAATATATTGCAGAGATTTTAAAAACTTTTGATGGTTTTGAAATAGCAGAAGGTATAGGAAAATACGGTATTGTGGCTTCGCTGAAAATGGTGACGGCAATAAAGTAATTGGCATAAGAGCCTACTTTGATGCGCTGCCCATTCAGGAAGATAACGACTTGCCTTATAAAAGCGAAGTAGAAGGAAGATCGCATTTATGCGGACCCGACGGTCACACTTCTATGGCTTTAGCTGCGGCAAAATATCTTTCGGAAACCAAAAATTTTAACGGCACTGTTCGCTTTATACATCAGCCGGGAGAAGAAACCATGCAGGGCAGTCCGGCTATGATTGCAGATGGTTTGTTTGAACGCTTCCCCGTTGATGCGGTGTATGCTATGCACAATATTCCTGGATTGGAGTTGGGTAAATTTTTTTTCAGAGAAGGACCAACAATGTCGGCTGTTGATAACTGGGAAATTGAACTTACCGGTAAAGGCGGCCACGGCTCTATGCCTGAATTAAGCATCGATCCTGTTGTGAGTGGTGCCAGTCTGGTAATTGCTTTGCAGACAATTGTATCACGAAATGTTTCTCCATGGAAAAATACCAGTAGTTAATATAGGTTCATTCCAGTCAGGAAATGCCGGAAACGAGGTGCCACAAACGGCTGTATTAAAGCTGAGTGTGCGTAATATGGACAACGGTGTGCGTAAAATGGTTTTAGATAAAATAAGAAGCATAACAAAAGCACAGGCTGAAGCATTTGGTTGCACCTATGAAATTAAAGAAGGTGTACCGGGAACAGTTTTAGTAAATACACCCGAAAACACACGCTGGGCTTCGGATGTGGCAAAGAAAACTTTTGGAGAAGAAAATGTAATTGACAATACCAATCCTTTAATGAGCAGTGAAGACTTTGCTTTTATGCTGGAAAAAGTGCCGGGCAATTATTGTATGCTGGGAAACGGAGATACGTTTATGGTGCATCATCCCAAATATGTTTTTAATCAGGCAATTCTTCCTATAGGTGCTGCTTACTGGGTAAGCCTTGTAGAGGAGTATTTGAAATAAAATTTCGTACAGGAAATAATCCTACAAAATTGTTCACTCTTTGTCCTGTTGAACGTAGAGCCGAACCTGTCTCGGCTAAGACGAGAACATCTGTTCTTTTTTTATCACAGATATTGCGGTATAGAAAAGATATTACTGAAACGAAGCTATTGCATAAGCAATTCTTCTGATTAAATATTTGCTTTCTGCTGCCGGTAAAATACCATCAGCCGCTGCTTCAAAATCGGAGGTAAGAATATCTTTAGTTTCCTGCTGAAGAAATTGCCAGTGACGGATATCATAGGTAATGAACTTAGCCATTTGTCCTTCTGTGAGAGCTACAAAATTAGCATAGTAATCAGCACCTTCAACGGGAACCATTTGATGAATGAAATTAAAAACAAGTTGTTCATCATTACTTAAAGTCAAACCAAAAACTAAATTATTATCCGGTCTGAATTTTGGTGAAAGAATTACAATCTGTATTGCGTGTACATCTTCTTTCTTAACGAAAGTAAATAGCACAGCACTATACACGCCTTCGTTGTCTACACCAGCCAGTATTACACCATCATTTTCTTCATTGCCAATAGAACGCACGGCAATGAGTTCTTCCGTATCTTTATTTACGTACACCTGATCCAAAAAAACTTTTTTATCATTCGGTATTTCAGGTTGTGCATTATTGCTTTCAAAATTTTCTATGGCTGATTGTAGTGTAGACATACTTATTTGTTTTTAATAATTAAATTTTAAAATACATATTTTTAATTGCTTATCCATTATCTCTTTCAAGCAAAAGTATCATAAAAAGAGAAAGTATTACCAGTGATTCTTTGTCGTCGGGTATATCCTGCTGTTTATGCAGACTAAATCTTCTGCACAAAAGCGAGCGTACTTTTTTTAGTTCAAAGAAAATCTGACCATTATTATCTTTCACAAGATAAGAAGGATTCAGAAAGTATCCCGTAAAAAAATTGATTACTGGAATTTCTCCGATAGCATTATCAAAAAATGTTACCCATGGATTTTTTTCAGAAACAGTAAAAATAACCTGTTCATTTTCGTCCATTATAGAATAGGTAGCTCGCCACAACGAACGCATACCGTGCCTTTTAACGCTGCCAAAGTAAACTCCGTTTACATCAGTAACATTATAGGTAGAGTTGAAATCAAGCCATTTGGTTGCATTAATATTGAATAATTCCTGTGTTCTGCTTTCATCTGAAAATACTTTTACTTCTTCTTTTATTTTCAAAAGTTTTTGTCGCACATAGCCTACGAAATTACCTTCAGTATCAGTAATTGTAAAGTCGCTTGATAGAGTAGATATTTTAAACAAAAAGTTTAAGGGATAGTTTAGATTTTTTAGTACCATATTTTTTTAATCAGAGAATGAATTTATTTTTCAACGTGTAACAAATATTTTTCTTCAAAAAAGTCTTCAGGAAAAATATCATAAACAGACATCATGTGCGGTCTGGTGCCGCTTTCAGATATTTCCTGTGCTAAATCGCCACCTTTAAGACAAATTAAACCATTGTT
The DNA here is from genome assembly GCA_023396345.1 of Bacteroidota bacterium. Classification (GTDB taxonomy): domain Bacteria; phylum Bacteroidota; class Bacteroidia; order Chitinophagales; family Chitinophagaceae; genus Haoranjiania. The sequence goes on along the minus strand of JAEWWO010000283.1, from coordinate 3,064 downwards.
TATTTCTGAGAATGATTCTTTTTTTAAAAGTGGTTTACTCCACTTCCACAAATCTTTCAGTGGTGCAACGGCGCGCGATACGGCAAAATCAAATTTTCTGTCTTTTATTTCTTCCACACGTGAGTGTCGGACACTAATATTTTTTAACCCGATTGCATTAGCAACTTCTTTTAGAACAGTAAGTTTTTTATTGATGCTGTCAACGGCTAAAAACTGAACTTCAGGAAAATAAATGGCCAGCGGAATACTCGGAAATCCGCCACCACAGCCAATATCGATAATCTTAGATTCTGGTGCAAAATCTGCAACTGCTGCAATGGCTAAAGAGTGTAATACATGGCGTTCATAAAAGTTTTCTGTATCTTTTCTTGATATCACATTGATTTTAGTATTCCATTCTTCGTAAAGACCTTTTAATGCTTCTAACTGCTTTAGTTGTTCATCAGTAAAATCTGAAAAATATTTGAGCACAATTTCCATAACACAAATCTAAAGTTATTTTATGTCAATATATAATTAATTGTCGTGATGATTTTTGAGAGATATAAACGTTTGTGCTATAAAAAAATCTGCCTGAAATTCAGACAGATTTTTTAAATAAAATTTATTTGTGTTGATTTTATGCCAGCACTTTTTCTACCAAGACAGTAGCTTTATTATTCATCATTTCTACAAAGCCACCCGAAATGTTATAATGTTCGCCGTCTTTATCTTTCTGCTGAAGAATTTTTATTTCTCCGTTTCCCAAAGCACTTACGATGGCTGCGTGCTTGTCTAACAGTTCAAACAAACCATCTACACCCGGCAGTTGTACTCCGTATACTTCTCCGTCAAAAAGTTTATTTTCAGGTGTTAATATTTCTAATTGCATTTTAAAAGTATTTAGTAATAAGTACTTAGTACTTAGATTTATTATTTTAATTTATTATACAGACCTAATATCATTTTGTATATTTCCTGTGCTTCCTTACTCAAATTTTCACTCTCTTCATCGGGCATAAACTTTAATCTTTTCGATAATTCGATTTGAGATTGCAGCTCATTTGCAGAACCCATTGCAATTTCTAAAAAGTATTTGAACTGATTATTGGTTGCTCTTCCGGCACCTTCTTAAATATTAGAAGGTATAGAAATTACAGATCATTTAATTTGACTGCTTAAACCATATGTCTCTTCTTTTGGAAAAGCTGCTACTGTTTTGTAAACCAATTCTGCTAAATCCATTGCTCTTTGCCAAACTTTCAGTTCTTTAAAATTATGCATTTCAATTTAGCTTAATCTTAGTCTAAATACTTAGTACTAAGTACTAAATACTTATAACCTAAAACTCACAACTCTATACTTTACCCCGCTTGCTCCAGTAATTTCTTACCTTTCTCAATAGCATCATCCAAAGTACCTACAAGGTTAAATGCTGCTTCAGGATATTGGTCTACTTCTCCGTCAAGGATAGAGTTAAAGCCGTTGATGGTATCGTCGATGTTTACAAAAACTCCTTTTAATCCGGTAAATGCTTCTGCTACGTGGAACGGCTGAGAAAGGAAACGCTGTGCTTTACGTGCACGCGATACTGTAAGTTTATCTTCTTCGCTCAATTCATCCATACCAAGAATTGCGATGATATCCTGTAATTCTTTATAGCGTTGTAGTGTTGCTTTTACACGGTTGGCACAATCGTAGTGTTTATCACCAACGATAGCCGGAGTGAGGATTCTTGAAGTAGAGTCCAATGGATCCACCGCAGGATAAATACCTAAATCCGCAATTTTACGTGACAATACTGTAGTGGCATCTAGGTGCGCAAAAGTAGTAGCAGGTGCAGGGTCAGTCAAGTCATCCGCAGGTACGTAAACCGCCTGAACAGAGGTGATTGAACCGCTTTTTGTAGAAGTAATTCTTTCCTGCATCAATCCCATTTCAGTAGCCAGTGTAGGTTGATAACCTACCGCAGAAGGCATACGTCCTAACAGGGCAGATACTTCTGAACCAGCCTGAGTGAAACGGAAGATATTATCTACGAAGAAAAGAACGTCTCTACCTTGTCCGGCACCATCTCCATCGCGGAAATATTCTGCAACGGTAAGACCGCTCAATGCTACGCGGGCGCGGGCTCCGGGAGGTTCGTTCATCTGTCCGAATACGAATGTACATTTAGAATCTTTCATTTCCTCCTGATCTACTTTAGATAAATCCCATCCGCCTTCTTCCATAGAGTGTTTAAACTCTTCACCATATTTAATAATGCCGGCTTCAATCATTTCGCGAAGCAGGTCGTTACCCTCACGGGTACGCTCGCCTACACCAGCGAATACTGATAAACCACCATGACCTTTAGCAATATTATTAATCAATTCCTGAATCAATACGGTTTTGCCAACGCCCGCACCACCAAACAATCCGATTTTACCACCTTTTGCATAAGGCTCAATCAGGTCAATAACTTTAATGCCGGTAAACAATACTTCTGTTGCCGTACTTAAATCTTCAAATTTTGGAGGAAGCGCATGAATAGCACGTCCTGTAGATTTATCAATAGCAGGAAGACCATCAATGGGGTCGCCGGTTACATTAAACAGACGTCCGTTGATAGCATCTCCGGCGGGCATCTTAATAGGATTGCCTGTGTCATGAACTTCGGTGCCGCGTACCAAACCTTCGGTAGCGTCCATTGCAATCGTTCTTACACTGTCTTCTCCCAAATGCTGTTGTACTTCAAGCACAAGTGGATTACTGTTTTCTCTTCTGATTTCGAGGGAGTTTAAAATTTCAGGAAGACTTTGAGCATCAGGAAAATGAACGTCAACTACCGCTCCGATTACCTGTTTTACCTTACCTACGTTAGCCATAAAATGAAATTGATTAAATCTTTTTTATTAATAAAATAATTCTATAGAGATTTTTTTCAACTATCGGCAAAGTTAAGGGAAACAGATGGGTTAAGAGTAAATTTTTAAAAAAATATTTGAGAGTTTTATAAACAGAGAAAAATAGTTAATTCCTATGAATACAGGAGGGATATTTATCTCAACAAGTCGCAGGGTTTCAGACCTGTCTGTCTTTTAAA
>JAEWWO010000252.1 GCA_023396345.1 Bacteroidota bacterium | reverse complement strand
AGCCAAAGCTACACCGGGTATAGCAGGCAGGATGCTGCCTGTCACTCCGATGATGATACTTAAAATAGCCAGTATAAGAAAAACGGTTTCCATTTCAGACAGCAAATATAAGAATTGAACGAATGAGTAAGGATTAATGATTAGTTATTAATTGTTAATAAAGTTTTTGAGGATATAACAGAGCGTAATATAAAAACGGCTTTTTGATGAAGCGGAATAAAAAAAGTGTCGCTCTGGCTCTGCGAGACGTCTTCACCTCATCTCCCTCTCCTTTTGGAGAGGGCTGGGGTGAGGTTTTATTCTATCGCCTCCGGCGATTAAGATACAGGTTCTCAAAACCTCTTAGGTCGATTCAAAAATTTAATTTTCTCTTTTTCCTGCATATCGTTAACTTCGCTTGTTATGGAAAAAGAAGTTGTTTTAAGCGGAATAAGACCTACCGGGTTTTTGCATTTAGGAAATTATTTTGGTGCTATGCGCAATTTTGTGCGTATGCAGGAAGAATATAATTGTTATTTTTTTGTGGCTAACTGGCACAGCCTTACCACACACCCCGATACTATAGAATTACAGTCAAGTGTACACAGAGTCATTGCTGAAAATATAGCCTGCGGACTGGATCCGGAAAAAGTTACTTTGTATGTACAGAGCGATGTGCCGGAAATAGCTGAACTGTATTTGTACCTCAACATGATGGCTTATAAAGGTGAACTGGAAAAAGTGCCCACGTTTAAAGATAAAGTACGTCTGAATCCTAATAATGTAAATGCAGGATTGCTTACTTATCCGGTGTTAATGGCTGCAGATATTCTTATTCACCGTTCGGTGAAAGTGCCTGTGGGCAAAGATCAGGATCAGCATCTGGAAATGGCGCGCAATTTTGCAGAACGCTTCAATCACAGATATGGTGAGGTTTTCCCTATGCCTTATTCATTTAATTATGGTGATGATCTGGTTAAGATTATGAGTCTGGATGGGAATGGCAAAATGAGTAAAAGCGAAAATCAAATGGCTACCATTTATTTATCGGACAGTGACGAACTCATCAGAAAAAAAATAATGAAAGCCAAAACGGACAGCGGTCCTACAGAAAATAATTCGGTAAAACCCGATTATATAGAAAATTTATTTACCTTGATGTCTCTTGTGAGCAGTAAGGAAACGGTTGAGAAATTCAATGCTGATTTCAATGGCTGTACTATACGATACGGAGATATGAAGAAGCAACTGGCAGAGGATATGGCGGTTTTTCTGAATCCTATACGTGCAAGAGCAGAAGAAATTCAGAACGATAAAGCTTACTTACAAAAAGTAATGCAGGAAGGTGCCGAAAAAGCGAGAGTGAGCGCCAGAGCTACTATTGATAAAGTGAGAGAAGCCATAGGAATGATATATTAAAAACGTTATTTTATCTAAACTGTAAAAAAGGAAATGTCTAAATCTACCATTAAACCTGAGCCAAAGCATATAGCCGTAGCAGGCAATATTGGTGCAGGAAAAACTACGCTCACCGAAATGCTGGCAAAACATTACAACTGGTCGCCACACTTTGAAGAGATTGATTACAATCCTTATATCAACGACTTTTATGACGATATGTTTCGCTGGAGTTTTAACCTGCAAATCTATTTTCTCAACAGCAGATTAAGACAGGTACTCAATATTCAGAAAGGGAAGGACACGGTAATACAGGACAGAACCATCTATGAAGATGCTGATATTTTTGCGCCTAACCTGCACGATATGGGTTTGATGAGTACAAGGGATTTCCAGAATTATTATGAATTTTATACTACATTAAAACAGTTGGTAAAACCTCCCGATTTGATTATTTATCTCAAAGGTTCGGTACCGGCATTAGTCGAGCGTATTCAGAAAAGAGGCAGAGATTACGAAGAGAATATACGCTTGGATTATCTTAAAAAACTGAATGAACTCTACAACAAATGGGCTAAAAACTACAAGGAAGGTAAACTATTGGTTGTGGACATAGACAAAACCAATTTTGTAGAAAATGATGAAGACTTTGGTGAAATAATTAATAAAGTTGAAGGCGCATTGTACGGATTGTTTTAATGACAATGCACCGCTTCGGTTTTGTTCACATTGTTCAATGCAGGGCTCACGTAAGGAATGCCCAGATTCATTCCTCTTAAAATAAGTAATACGGCCATAAAGCCGATAAAGTAAGGAACAAGTTTTCTTACTTTTTTTCTTGTATTTACCGAAATATAATTACCTGCTACCAACAAAGAAATCATTAAAGGAAAAGTTCCTAAACCGAAGGAGAACATGAGTACGGCTCCGTTGAACGCGCTGCCGGTAGTAATGGCTGTGGCTACTGCCAGATATACCAGTCCGCAGGGAAGTAGGCCATTTAATAATCCGATAATCAGATAAGAGAAATTATTTTTTTTGGCATACAAAGCTTTTGATAAAGCATTTTGTATTTTGATATGAAATGCGCTGAATAAACTGCTGTCGTTGGGGAAAGCGTAAGTAAGTATCAGGAAAACTAATATTAATGCGCCGGCTATTATAGAAACAATTTGCTGATAACCCACCAACGCAAACCGGTTACTGATAAATCCTAACAATGCTCCAAATGCAGCATAGGTGAGGGCTCTGCCCAAATTGTACAGGAATATCACCAGTGCTTTTTCTGCTTTGGTTTTGTTGTGTATGGGTAGGGATAAAGCGATGGGTCCGCACATGCCTATGCAGTGAAAACTTCCGAGGAAGCCAATACTTAAACCTGTGACAATGCTAAACCACATATCATTAATTAATAATAAAATCTTTTGCCTTTACGTAAGTAGTGCCGTTACTGTTCCAGCGGATTCTGAATTTATATAAACCGTTGATGAAGTTTGATTTTGGAAGCGTAAGTTCGCCGTTGTTATTTACAACCAAATCAAGTCTTCTGTCTTTTGTTTTGTCAGAAGGACGAATAAATTCCACGAAGCCACTGTCTACAGTAGCTGCCTGTGCAGGTAACTTGATGTAAATAAAATTACTTGAATCTACCAACGCCAAACTATCGGGATATAAAGCATTCAGGTTATGAGATCCGTCTATCTGTTGTTGGAAAACCAATTCTTTGTCGTAATAATTTTCTTCAATTAATTGTGTGCTGTTGTCCTGCTGCATGGTGATATACACCATCGACAGTATACCCACCACAAACAAAATAATAACTATCGTAATGCCATGTCCCCAGTTGAATTTCATATTGCTTATTTTTTATTTAAAAGGTCCAAGGAAGTTAATCTTCACTGTTTCTACCTTTTCATTTTCTGAATATACACCTACTTCTATTTCGGTTTTTCTGCCGTGAATTTTTTCTTTATCTATATTAATCAAAAAAGTAATTTCATGAAGCTTTTCCGGTTGCAACAATCCTTTATCGTCACCCACTTTTACAATTTCACCTTCTATATTTTCTAATTTAAACGAATAGGGAAGTTGTTTATTTGTTTTGTTGATAACTTTTGCGTTATACAGATTGGTTATTTTTCCGTTAGGTTGCTCTGTATACAACTGACCGGCAGCTTTGGTGATATTGGTATCGATTGATTTTCCCGAAGCAATCAGGAAAGACATCAGTGCCAGTAATACAATCAAAATTAATGAATAACCTATAACCTTAGGACTCTTTAATTTAAATTTTTTGCCGTGAGCAATTTCGTTTTCAGAAGCATATCTTATCAAACCCTTTGGTCTGTTAAGTTTCACCATAATGTCGTCGCAGGCATCTATACAGGCAGTACATCCCACGCATTCCATCTGCACACCATTTCTAATGTCGATACCGGTAGGGCATACCACAACGCATTTATTACAATCTACACAGTCGCCCAGATTTTGGGTTTCTTTCTTTTTGGCTTTACCTCTTGGCTCACCTCTTTTGTAATCATACGCTACCTGCATAGTGTCTTTATCAAACAACACGCTTTGTAATCTGCCGTAAGGGCAAATGGTTGTGCAGACAATATCTCTTACAAAAGCAAATACTGCGTAAAAAAAGAAGGTGAAAACCAGCGTGCCGATGAGCAAACCCACGTTATCTCCCGGATTTCTCATCATGGCAAACAGCTCATCTACCCCGAATATATACGCAAGAAAAGTATTGGCAATAATGAAAGAAAAAAGGAAGAAAATAGTATGCTTAAAGACTCTTTTAAATATTTTTTTGCCTGTCCAGGGAGCATCTTTCAAGCGTTTTTGTTCGGCAGGTGTACCATCTATCAGCCATTCTATTTTACGGAAATACATTTCCATGAAAATAGTTTGCGGACAAACCCATCCGCAGAATAATCTTCCATAGATTACGGTAAACAAAGCAATAAAAATAATAGCTGCCAGCATACCCACCGCAAATACAAAGAAATCCTGCGGCCAGAAAATTTTGCTGAAAACAATAAATCTTCCTTCCGGAATATTTAGTTGCAATAATGGCTGTCCGTTTACTTTAATGAATGGTAATGCTAAAAAAATACCTAAGTAAAGCCAGGAAAGTACGGTGCGGATATTATAAAATCTGCCGGACGGTTTGGTTGCGTAAACATGTTTGTAATGACCTTCCTTGTCGGTATTACTCATTCGGTTGCGAAAAAGATCTCTGTTGTGGTTGTCGTAATCTTTTTCGAGGTTATCATCAATTATCAATTCTTTATCACTCATATCAATCTCCCTAAGTTAATTTTGATAAATAAAAAAAGCTGCATACAAATTTATTAAAATATCACGACAATAGTCCAATAATTAATAAACGAGGATGCAGCCTTTGCTGTAAGCTATTTTAGTCTGGCTACTTTTGCCGTATCAATAACCGCTGCATCAGGAACGCCGCTGCTGTCAGGAGAAGTAACAGGACTCTGAGCATCAGTTCTTTCAAACGGTTCTCCCTGTGGCTCTTTACCTCCTTCCACATTAGTACCCTGTATACTTACAATAAAGCTGGATACTTCGGCAATCTGAGTAGGGGATAACATAGTGTTCCATGCCTGCATACCTTTATCCACTACTCCGTATTTTACTGTTTTGAAAATATCATTAATGGTACCTCCGTGCAATGTGTATGCATCTGTAAGGTTAGGTCCAATACCGCCTGCTCCTGTAGCGGTGTGGCAGGCTGCGCAATTGGCAATAAATATATCCTTACCCGCAGCTATACCGGCATCGTCCAGCATAGTTACTGTATTTTCGTCAACACTGTTAGCCTGCGAAGCCATTACTGCCTGCATTTCTCTGTCGGCAATTTCTACTGCACGTGCATATTCTTCCTCCTGAGAAAGTCCGGTAGTGTTGTAGTACCAGATATAAATAATACCAAAAACAATTGTGGCTAAAAAAGACCAGGTAAACCAGGGCGGTGTGGCGTTATCCAATTCTTTAATGCCATCATATTCGTGACCGGTTTCCAGATCACTTTCTTCTCTCATAGAGCGGAACTTATTAATTTTAGCCCACCATGATTTGAATCCGCCTTTCTTAACCAGATCAGGATCTTCACCTGCAGCCACTCTTCTTCTTTCTTCAAAAGCCTGAATACCGGTAAAGAATTTAATCCATTTTAATAAATAGAAAATTACAAATACTTCAATAGCCATTGCTATAATAAGAATTGTTGTAATCATTTTACTGTTAAACTGATAAGCTGTAAGAGGAGGAGCTGCTAGAGTTTCAGCTGCGGCGGCATCTCCTGTTGCCTGCGCATAAACAGTACCCATTCCTGCTAAAAGGAAGAGAATGACCAAGATTCCTGTTTTATTGGCTTTAGCTGCTCTTCTTGCCTGCAAATGATCGTCTCTGTACAAGTCAATAGAAGATTTAAGCATAAAAGCCATTAAAATAATAACTAATAATAAAACTGCCACGGTTATAGCCAAAACGGTGTTCACATCAAAAGCAATGAGCTTTGAAGCGGGTGGTGTTCCGGTTGTTTGAGCGGTAGCTGCTAATGCAGATAATACTGTAGCAATGGATAATGAAAATTTATTGATTAGTTTCATCGAGATTTAGTTTTTGAATATTATTTTGTGTTTCGTCGTTTTCTAAAGGAAGATTTTCAATGTGCTCAATAGTTTTACTGTCAGATTTATAAGCCCATAATACCACCAGCAAAAAGAATACTACAAACAGCGTTAGTGATATGATAGGATAAATACTCACATTATGAATTTTTTCCAGATAATAGGTAAATTTCATTTTCTAATTTTTTTATACTAATTCGCAGTTTGAATGTCCCTGCCCAGTCTTTGCAAATAAGCTATTAAAGCTATGATTTCTTTATTTTCACTTACTTCAATCTTTTCCGCTTTTAAAGTAGCTGCAATTTGCTTAGCCTGCACTTTTAAATCTTCTTCAGCTATTGCCTCATATCCTTCTTCGTACGGAACGCCCAGTTTACGCATAGCATGAATTTTAGATTTTGTACCTGAAATGTCCAGATCATTCTCAATCAACCAAGGATAAGGAGGCATGATAGAACCCGGAGCAATGGATGGAGGATCGTACATATGATTGAAGTGCCAGCTGTCAGGATATTTTCCGCCAACTCTCGCCAAATCCGGACCGGTTCTTTTTGAACCCCAAAGATGCGGATGGTCATATACAAATTCACCTGCTTTGGAGTAATCACCATAGCGTGCAACTTCGTAACGGAATGGTCTGATCATTTGTGTGTGACAGTTGTTACAACCTTCTCTGATATACAAGTCGCGTCCCTGCAACTCAAGCGGAGTGTATGGTTTTACACTTGCTAAGGTAGGTACATTGCTCTTGATAAGGAAGGTAGGCACAATTTCAATAATACCTCCGATGGCTACAACAACTAAACTTACTACCAATAAAGTAATTGGTCTTCTCTCAATCCAGGAGTGCCAGAATTTTTTATCTTTTTCAGTTGGTGTATATTTTTTAGCCAAAGCAGGAGCTTCATTGTGTTCGTATCTTACAAAACTTCCGGCTTTACAGGTTTTGTAAATATTGTAAACCATTATCAATGCACCGATTAAATAGATGGTTCCGCCTATAGCTCTCAATAAATAGAATGGTACTGTAGTTTGTACAACATCTATGAACTGGTATTCTAATTGTCCTTCGGGAGTAAAAGCACTCATCATAAAATAAGTACGGAATGCTGCCCAATACATAGGAATAGCATACAATAAAATACCCAGTGTACCTATCCAGAAGTGTACGTTAGCCAGTTTAACAGAGTGTAATTTTGTATTGAACAATCTGGGGAATAACCAGTACAACATACCAAAGGTTAAGAAACCGTTCCAGCCAAGAGCACCGATATGTACGTGAGCTACCGTCCAGTCACTGTAGTGAGAAATGGCATTTACATTTTTCAGTGACATCATCGGACCTTCAAATGTAGCCATACCGTAACAGGTAACCGCAACAACCATGAATTTCAAAATCGGGTCCACTCTTACCTTATCCCAGGCCCCACGCAGAGTGAATAAACCGTTCAGCATACCGCCCCAGCTTGGTAAAATCAGCATTATAGAAAACGCCGTGCCCAGTGACTGTGCCCAGCCCGGCAAAGCTGTGTATAATAAGTGGTGAGGACCTGCCCAGATATAGATGAATATTAAACTCCAGAAGTGAATAATACTTAATCTGTAAGAATATACGGGTCTGTTAGCAGCCTTAGGAAGGAAATAATACATCAAACCCAAATAAGGAGTAGTAAGGAAGAATGCCACCGCATTGTGTCCGTACCACCATTGTACCAGTGCGTCCTGCACACCTGCATACCAGGAATAACTCTTTGTGAAACTTACAGGAATTTCAATGTTGTTCACTATGTATAACATGGCAACTGTAACCCAGGAAGCCAGGTAGAACCAAATAGCAACATATAAGTGTCTTTCTCTTCTTTTTAAAATGGTACCCATAATGTTGATACCAAATACAACCCAGATTAAAACTACAGCAATATCTATTGGCCACTCAAGTTCAGCATATTCTTTAGAAGTCATAATGCCCAGAACAAAAGTAACAGCAGCAGATACTATGATGAGCTGCCAGCCCCAGAAATGTATTTTACCTAATAATCTGCTGTACATTTCTGCCTTGAGCAATCTTGGCATTGAATAATACACAGCGGTAAAAATACCGTTACCCACGAACGCAAAGATTACGGCATTGGTATGCAACGGGCGCAAACGTCCGAACGTTGTGTAAGGGAGATTAAGATTTAAAGCCGGTATAGCCAGTTGAAAAGCTATAATAGCACCTACAAGCATACCTACAATTCCCCATGTAATAGTTGCAATTGCAAACATTTTGGAGAGCTTGTTGTCATACGTGAATTTCTGTAATTCCATAATGTTAGTAAATGATTAATGAATGTTTTAAGTAGTTTTATTTTCGGTTTTTGTTTCTGAATGTTCCGTTTTTTTTGGTTTTTTATCCTCAAAAAGTATTCTGTTGGCGGGTGAATAGTTATCTTCATACTGACCGTCTTTTACGCTCCATATAAAGGCTATCAGGAATCCGCCTGCCATAATAATACTCGCAATAATTAAGAGAATAATAACGCTCATTAGCTTGGGATATTTAATGACAAAGATTTGACAATTATTTCAATTAACAATATTTTTTAGAATGAATTTTTATATGATTTATATCATGTTTTAACCTGCGGAAAACTGATGAAGACTTCGGTCTATGATAGCTACGCATTCTTTAATTTGTTGTTCGTTAATAATCAACGGCGGAGCGAACCTTATTTTATCTCCGTGTGTGGGTTTTGCCAATAATCCGTTCTCTTTAAACAGCAGACAAATATTCCATGCTGCATTTTTATCAGGATGATTAATAACAATGGCATTCAACAGCCCTTTACCTCTTATTGTTGCTATGAGTGGATGGTTTAGTTTCTGTAATTCAGAACGTAAAAGTACTCCCATTTTTTCTGCATTTTCAGTGAGATTTTCTTCTTGTAATACTTTCAGCGATTCTATAGCCACCACACATGCAAGCGGATTTCCTCCATAGGTAGAGCCATGCTCGCCGGGTTGTATGGTCAACATAATATTATCATTAGCCAATACTGCACTTACTGGGAGTGTGCCGCCGCTTAATGCTTTACCTAAAATAAGGATATCGGGTTTTACGTTTTCATGATCGCAGGCCAGCATTTTTCCCGTTCTTGCCAGTCCGGTCTGTATTTCATCTGCAATCATCAGTACATTGTATTTTGTACATAACTCTCTTACACCTTTCAGGTATCCTTCGTCAGGAACAATTACTCCTGCTTCGCCCTGAATAGGCTCAAATAAAAACGCTGCTACATTATCGTCCTGAAAAGCGTGTTCCAGTGCCTGCAAATCGTTGTAAGGAATAGAAATATATCCGGGAGTGAAAGGTCCAAAGTGTTCGGTAGCGGTTTCATCGGAGCTGAAAGAAACAACAGAAATAGTTCTGCCGTGAAAATTTTCGTTTACGGTAATTACTTTTGCTTCATTTTCTTCAATACCTTTTACTTTGTAAGCCCATTTGCGGGTGAGTTTCAAAGCTGTTTCAACAGCTTCTACACCTGTGTTCATCGGCAATACTTTATCAAACCCAAAATATGCTGTGATGAACTTTTCATATTCACCCAATACATTATTATAAAAAGCTCTGGAAGTAAGTGTGAGTTTCTGCGCCTGTTCGGTTAATACTTTGATGATACGCGGGTGACAATGTCCCTGATTAAGAGCTGAATAACCGCTTAAAAAGTCATAATATTTTTTTCCGTCCACATCCCATACAAATACGCCTTCTCCTTTTTCCAGTACCACAGGTAAAGGATGGTAATTATGTGCGCCGTATTGATGTTCAAGGTCTAAATAATGCTGTGTCGTTTTGCTGACAGAGTTTTCCATAAAATAGGTAGTTGAATGTAAATGATTGAAGCAGTTGTCTGCAGTTCGGTGCAAGGTAATCAATTAAAAAATAAAGAAGGAACAATACAGACGAAATTTTAATCCATCCTGTCAAGGTTCTAAAACCTTGACAGGGTGGATTTTTGTACAACGAGTTCCGTCACTGCGAGGAATGAAGTGTAGCGGAATGACGAAGCAGTCTCAAAAAGCTAAATTTATTCTTTTAAGCTAACCAGATTTAGTCATATACCAAAACTTTTTCCCTGATATCCGGGTGAGCCGGAATTGGATGGTTGAAAATCGGAGTAAATAAAAAATTTATATACAAGTCCGGTTCCTGCGGCATACACTTCTTCTGAATATATGCGTTGCTGATACTGAGCGGGAGTTTCTATATTAGTATCGCCATACAACTGGTCAGAACCAATTACAGTAATGGTGTTATTAAATGTTCCGGCAGGTGTTTCTTTAGGTTGCTGTATATTTTTGTAAATATATTCCCAACCATTGTATTTATACAGAAAAGAAGCAGTACCCACATTTCCTAAAGTAAAATAGCGGTTGCCATCCCATTTTATATTTTCATGAATGGGATTGGTGAGTTTCACGAAACGTAAGTCTGTCAAGCCTCTCACAGGAATGGGCTCTTCCTGATTTACATTTTCTTTTTCTACTATTTCAAGTGTATTTAATTTAAGCGTAGCTGTATACGAATATTGATAATTCCATTCAGCAGCGTCAGATTGCGTGGCTATATATCGGTTTATTTTATACGTGCTGTCTTTAGCTGATGTGTTTAAAATAGCAACCACATCTTTTATATAATATGTTCTGGTAAGTAATCCTACACCAAAGGGAGCCGGTACAATAGAATCCAGTTGATATATCATTTCCTTTCCAGCAGAAACAGGATAGTAATCTCTGTACGTAGGTTTTTGTGACAGGGAATTATCCAGCTCGCTTTTGTTGCAGGCTACAAGCAGCAACAGTGATGCTATAATAAATGTGGTGTATTTTGTCAGAATGATTTTCATGTAAGATGTACGTATTGTTTCATAAACGATAAAGTATAAAGTATTATTTTATGGCTCTCTTTCAATAGCTCTCAACCAGCGTTCGGGAATTTCATTTTGTGAAGCCAGATGATAATCTTTATAGCTACAGGCGATGTATTTGTCATTTGGTAATTTCATCCACCATCTGTCGGTTTTTTTACTTTGCAGAAATACGGTTTGCACTTCTGTAAATGCCAGATGATATTCATTGAAATTATCTGTATCGTCAAATCCCGCTTCCTGCTTGCTTTTATAAACACCATCCAGCAAATACCACAAACAATGACTTAATTGTTTGGCTGTAAGGTCATTTATATCTTTGCTGTAATCATATCCGTAAATACCGATGGTTTCCATTTCGGTGCTTAATCCTGCAAACTTAAACAGGCTGCACATTTCCTCCCCGTTAAAACCATTCGGTGTTAATGTATTGGCAGGTGCATAAGCATTGGCAAAAGCAGAAATATCCACCGTCAGCATCTGACTGTTGCGCAATACGGGTTCCATCTCTTCCATATCTTCTTTAACCACACCAACTCTAAAGCAGTCAAAACGCAATTTATCAATTGTTTCCAGCATTTCAGGATGTACATAATAACTTTGAAAGCCAATATGATTGTAATGTTTTACAAAGTTGGGTGTTTCTGTAAAGAGGTTCAGCAAATAATTTTCTGAGAAAACAGGAGAGTCTCTGTCCAGATCAATTTTAGCATCCACACAAACAATCTCGTGCAGACGGTTATTGTTTTTAAAGGCTGCCGACTGAGCAACCGTGTTATCATGCGAACCGCCAATTAAAATAACTTTTCTTCCTTTGCGGGATAAGCCTGCCAGAATATTTTCTACGGCGACTCTGGAATCATTTATTTTATTACCTATGCTAATGTTTCCGATATCGGCGATAGATACATTTTTGTGCCAGTGAAAAAGTGAATAAAACTGTTTTCTTACAGCATTGGCGGCATCAAAATTATTGGCTGTCATTCCTCCGCCTCTGTATTCTCCACATCCGGCAATAATTATATCTGCATTCTCTATATCAGGAAAATTATCTTCATACACGGCAATTTTGCTGCCTATTTGTGAGGCTCGGAAACTTTCATCATCTGAAAGAAACGCAATGTTCACGGGTTCTAAAAAATCTTTCAAAGATTCAATATCAGTCATGCTGCAATAAATTTTTTCAAAAATAATGATTTTTTCAGAGTTGAATGTAGAAGAGGAGACAATTAGGTTAGTTCTTGTTCGATGTATTCAAACTTTTGTCTTGACACAAAAACAAAAAAAGCCGTCCATTCATTATGAACCGACAACTTTATTGTATTATTACTTTTATGTTATTTTATTTTTTACTTTCTTCTAATTTAGCAGCCATTTTTACTGCATTGTAGGCATTTACAATTCCTCCTGTTTTGCTCAGGTTTTTCAGTGTTGTTTTCTTTTCTTTATCTCCGGGCATATTTACCTGAACAGTATCGGCAGGTATAAACACGGATTTCTCAATAATATCTTTTACTTCTACAGCCGACAGTTTAGGAAAATAAGAGCGAATTAAAGCTGCAACGCCCGCTACCACAGGTGATGCCATACTTGTTCCGCTTTGAAAACCAAGGCTGTCATTAGTCGGCATGGTAGAGTAAATCTGATAACCGGGAGCAAATACATCTACATTTACTACTCCGTAGTTGCTGAAATCTGCTACCATATTTCCTTCGTCAATTCTTGGATCTGAACTGGCACCAACGGTGATTAAATTTGGAGCTCTTTTGTCGAATGCGAGTAAATCAGCATTTGGGAAATTGTCAACAGAGTCAATATTTTTATTATCGTTTCCTGCTGCATGCACCAACAAAACATCTTTTTGAGCGGCATAATTAAAAGCCGAATCAACCCAATATTTTTCCGGAGAAACTCTTTTGCCAAAACTCATATTGATTACTTTAGCACCATTATCTACAGCATAAATTACACTCAAGGCAACGTCTTTATCGTATTCATCTCCGTCAGGAACTGCACGCAACGTCATTATTTTAGCGGCATTTGAAATACCGTCAATTCCATATCCGTTATTTCTTTGTGCAGCAATAATGCCCGATACATGTGTACCATGTTCTGATTCTTCTGCCATTAAATCGTGGTTGCCATAATATCTGTCTTTAAAATTGTAATAATTATCCTGTACAATTTCATCGCGGTAGCGGGGAGGAGATTGTGTGTGATTTTTTATATTGCCTTCTAGTCTTTCTTTTTCACTTTTAATATCAGAAATCAACTGCACATTGGTTATTTCTTTCGGAAGTTTTAATTGATCAACCAGACTTAAATAGGCGTTTTTCATCTGAAAGCCGGTCATATCCATAATTACAGCCGAACGTAAATCATCAGCAGTGTATTCTTTTTTTCCGATTCTGTTGATGATGATACTGTCGC
This sequence comes from Bacteroidota bacterium, assembly GCA_023396345.1. Lineage (GTDB taxonomy): Bacteria > Bacteroidota > Bacteroidia > Chitinophagales > Chitinophagaceae > Haoranjiania. Next base: position 8,097 of record JAEWWO010000252.1, on the reverse strand, counting down.
CAAATTGAATACCCTCCTGTAGCTGAGAAATATTTACAAGATATTGTCTGTTTTCTTCCATATTAAAATCCTTGAATTTCTTTTCTGCTTTTTTCCAAATTTCGTATTCATGTTTTTGACTTGCAGAAAGATTTATAGAATCTACAGTCTTGTTTTCATATTTATCTTTTAACTGATAATACAGTCTTGTTTCTTCATCAACTTCTTTATTTACATTTTTTCCGTTGGCATTTCCCAGGAAGTTCCAACCATGTATATCATCTACATATCCATTGCGGTCATCATCTTTGTTGTTTCCTGCTTTTTCTTTTTTATTTACCCACATTACATTTTTCAATTCTCTGTGTGCAGTATCAATACCGGAGTCTATAACACCTACAATAACTTCAACAGGTTTACGGTTTTTTAAAAAATCATAAGCCTTATCCAGACTAATGCCATACAATGTGTCTTTTGCGTAATCCAGTTGATGCCAGCGTTTTTTCTGTTCTTCTGTTTGTGCGTGTACTGTGCTTATTCCTAAAAAAAGAAAGGCAGCAATTGCCCATAATTTATTCATCATGTTTTACCTATTACATTTTTTACAATCTACAAAGTTGTAGAATTATATTTTACTTTCGATGATTCTATTAAACAGAAGTTAGATTTATACTTAAACTTTAACATTTTTGTTAATAGAAGACTTTGCATAATAAAAGCGTTATTTTTGCAGCGAAGAGTTAAGCAATAATTTGCAATTTGCAATTTGAAATTATAACGAAATGAAACAATTTGATATTCCTAATATATACCGCAGTCCGCTGATATCAGCCATAAAAACAAAAAAGAAAAAGGAAGATAAATTAAAAAAAGATTTTTCTGCTACAGAACTTGATTTTGGAAAAGTGAAATTTTATCTTGCCCGTCATTTTGGATTTTGCTACGGCGTAGAAAATGCCATAGAAATTGCTTTCAGAACGATTGAAGAAAATCCGGATAAAAATATTTTTTTATTAAGCGAAATGATTCACAATCCACAGGTTAACAAAGATCTGGAAGACCGTGGTGTGCGGTTTATTCAGGATACCTATGGCAGACAAGTGATTCCATTTGACGAGATTAAGAGTGATGATATCGTACTCATTCCGGCTTTTGGAACCACTCTGGAAATTGAGAGATTACTAAATGACAAAGGTATTCATACAGAAAAATATAATACCACTTGCCCGTTTGTAGAAAAAGTGTGGAACCGTAGTGCGCAGATAGCGGATAAAGGATATAGCATTATTGTACATGGCAAACCCAAGCACGAAGAAACGAGAGCTACTTTTTCCCATGCATCGCATCACACACCTACAGTGATTGTGAACGATATGGCAGAGGCAGAATCTTTGGCTGCTTATATGCGTAAAGAAAAGCCTGCCGAAGAATTTTACGAGGAATTTAAAGGAAGATTTTCCGAGGGTTTTGATATAGAAAAAGATTTGCAAAGAATTGGAGTTGTTAATCAGACCACGCAGCTGGCAACTGAAACACAGGCTATATCTGATTATTTTAAAGAAGAAATAAAAAAAATATATAACCTGACGGATGAAAATCTTCATCTGCATTTTGCCGATACCAGAGATACGCTTTGCTATGCAACCAACGATAACCAAAACGCTGTAAAAAATATGCTGGATACAGATGCGGATATGGCAATAGTTGTAGGCGGATACAACAGCAGCAATACCTCTCACTTAGTGGAACTATGCGAAGAAAAATTGCCTACTTATTTTATTAATGCTGCCGATAAAATCTTATCTAAAAACGAAGTGGTAAACTGTAATTGGAAAACCAAAGAAATACAAACAGAAAGCTTTATTCCTGAAAAAGAGAATGTAAAAATTTTAATTACCTGCGGTGCAAGTTGTCCCGACTCCATTGTAGAAGATGTAATTAAAAAAACACTTGCCGTAAACGGATTGGAAAAGGAATATGAAAATATGCTTCAGAAGTTTGAAAACGAATGATGCATTTGCTTTCAGCAGCTAAAACTTATTTTTCCACATCATGCTTTCAACAGGCTTGTTAGGCTGATGACTGTATTTTGCGTTTGATTTCTGATCATACTTTATATCAATCTCTCCCTCCACAGGAAAATAAATTAGCTGTCCTATAGGCATACCTTTGTACACGCGCACCGGCTGTTTGCAGGAAATTTCAAGTGTCCAGTTACCGCAGAAACCAACATCGCCTTTACCTGCTGTAGCGTGAATGTCAATACCCAGGCGGCCTGTAGAGGATTTTCCTTCCAGAAAAGGAACGTGCGCATGCGTTTCGGTGTATTCAAGCGTTACGCCCAGATAAAAGTCCTGAGGTTGCAGAAGATAACCTTCTTCAGGAATTTCAAAATATTCAATTTCATTATGCTTACGTGCATCCAATTCGTTGTCTTTGTATTTAGCCAGTGTGCCTCCGAGATGCACATCGTAACTGTTGCTGCCCAGGCTTTCTCTGTCGTAAGGGGCTATCAGAATAGTACCTTTTTCTATTTCTTCTAATATCCTGCTGTCTGATAAAATCATTTTTAATACATTTGTGCTGCAAAAGTAGCAGTTAAAATATATTTTATCTAAAAAATTATATGCCTGTTTTTTTTCAACATGAATTTTCGGACAGCACTAAAATGGCTGTTTGGTATATACAGGAAGAAGAAGACTTTTTCCTGAATGCAACTGCTTTGCAGCGGACAATTACACATCCTCACAAACGACTACAGCATCTTGCAGGCAGGTATTTATTGAGTTATCTTTTTCCGGATTTTCCTCAGGAAGAAATATTAATTGCCAGCACAAGGAAACCTTATCTGAAAGACGATACTTTTCATTTTTCTGTTTCGCATTGCGGAGATTATGCAGCGGCAATAGTTTCAAAAGACTACAGAGTGGGCGTGGATATTGAGTTGTACCAAAATAAAGTGCTGAAAGTAAGAGATAAATTTTTGAACGAAAGAGAAAAAGAATTAATTAAAAATGAAGAGAATAATCTGTCATTTATTACTACTTTATGGTCTGCAAAAGAGTCCGTTTTTAAATGGTGGAGTTACGGAGGTGTAGATTTTGGAGGAAATATTTTGTTTGACAATTTCTCTCATCAGAAAGAAGGTGTTATTGGAGGCCGATTTGTAAAAGATAATTTTTCAAAAGAACTGGAAATACATTATCGCCTGTTCGATGAGTTTAGTCTTACTTACGTAATCTCTAACGGATTACCCTGATAATTCCATATTTTCCAGTTTTCTTCAGCCTGAATTTTCAGCATCGGATAACCGTTTTGTACCGTTGCACCTGCATCAATTCCATGTTGCAGAAACTTAGTTACAGCAGGATTATACACCAGATCAAAAAGATAATGTTTTTCTGTAAGATGTTCATAAGGAAGGCTGGGAGCCTCGTCAACATTAGGATACGTTCCTACAGGGCTTGCATTGATGATGATATTGTACTCTTCGGTAATGTTTTTATTTAACTCGTCGTAACTAAAATTATCTGCTTTCTTTGTGCGCGATACATAGGTAAAAGGAATATTCAATTCATTTAAAACATACGCCACTGCTGATGCGGCGCCACCTGTACCTAAAAGTAATGCCTTGTTGTGATGTGGTTGTAAATGTGGTACGAAAGATTGTTTAAAACCTTCTACATCTGTATTAAAGCCGTACAATTTTCCTTCATGTATTTTTACACAATTGCATGCCTGCATGTCTTTCACAGCTTTAGTATAGCTGTGCAAATAGCGAATAATATTTTTTTTATGAGGAATGGTAATGCAGAAGCCAAGTAATTCCTTGTCTGCAATAATATCTTCGACCATTTCTATTTTTTCAATAGAGTGATTGAGGAAAATGCAATCTGTAAGTTGTTCTTCTGCAAATTTCTGTTCAAAATATTTTTGAGAAAAAGAATGCGTAAGCGGAAAACCTATGAGAGCATATTTCTTCATCAGAAAAATTATTTATCAAGATACATGTGGAAAGTATCGCTTCTAAGTCCAACGCGCATGGTTTCCAGTGCTATAACTTCCGATGGTGCTATGTTTCCAAGGTTCACATTGCAGTCGAGCAGTTGTAAAAAGTATAACTGCTGATTTTTTTGCGGTGCTTCCCAGATGATTTTTTCCTTGGGTATTTGTGTAAGTATTTCATTCACCAAACCCTGACGCACTTCTCCGCTATCTCTGTAAAGACCTACGTTTCCGGCTTCTCTTGCTTCGGCTATCACATAAGATGCACCGGCATTCAGTTCGGCACGCATTAATTCTATCCATTTGTAGGGAGCCATAATGTTTGCAGCATCTTTACTTCCCACTTCGCTGAAAACTTTTCCGTATTTGGTTAGCTTTTCTATGTAGCCGCATTTTTCCGCATGGGGTATGATGATAGAACCATCGCTCACTTCCATATATTCAATGCCAAAATCTTTACAGGCTGCAATATAATCGTCAAACTGATTTCTGATTAAGAAAGCTTCGAAAAGTGTACCACCAAAATAAACAGGTATTCCGTAAGACTTATACACTTCTATTTTTTCTCTTAGGTTGGGAGTTACTACCGATGTGCCGAAACCTAACTTAATCACATCAACATAAGGACCTGCTATACTTAAAAAATTATTTACTTCCTGAATGCTGAGACCTTTGTCCATCACCATTGTAATACCAAACGATCTGGGTTGTGCTGTTCTTTCAGGAAGGTGAGAGAGATTAAAATTCATTTACCACAAAATTTATACAAATGTAATAAAAGAATTTATAACAGTTATACACAATTAAAAAACACTGTGCAATCGGTATTATTTCCTTTTTCTTTTTGGTTTTTTGCTTACAGGGTAGCGCGACAATAATTCTGTAATTGTATTGTTCTGCAATAACAGCGGATTAATGTCTACAATCTTTTTAAAGGATTTAGGATCTTTGCTTAAAGCATCTTCCATGCTTATGGCAGCTTCTTTATTTCTGCCAAGTGCAAACTGTGCAAAGGCTTTGTAATAAAGAAAAATATATTTGCCCTCTGTATATTCAAAAGCATTTTCGCTTTGTGTAATGGCTTCTTCAAGATTTCCGGAGAAATATAAACTTCTGATTAATGCTTCCCAGGCACCAATATTTTTAGGTTTATATTTTACTGCTACTCCAAAATGATGAATAGCATCAACATAATCTCCCAGTTGAAATTTGCATTCGCCCATTGCCAGGTGCATTTCAGGAAATGCTTTGTTAGATGTGATTACATTTTTCATTACATTCTCTGCCTTCACCCATTTCTTTTCGCTCATATAGGTAAGAGCAATTTTGTAAGATAATTTTAAATCTTCGGGGTTCATGTACAAAGCCTGTAAATAGTGCTCTCTGGCTTTTTCATAATTCTCCAGTTTATGATAACAGTAGCCTATGGCTTCGTGCAATACATCTTCAGCATTGGATAAATCAAGGAGTTTTTCCAGTACTTCAATGGCTTCTTTGTATTTGCGTAAACGCATATATGCATCACCTAAATTTCGGTAAGCATAATCAAACTTATCGTTTATGGCAATGGCATACAAATATTTATCAATAGCTTTTTCGTAAAGCTTTAATCCCTGATATGCTGCTGCCAGATTAAACCATGCTATTTCGTTGTAAGGATACTGATCAATTATTTTTTCATGAATGCGGATGCTTTCTTCATTTCTGCCGAGAAACTCTGTCCAGAAACAAATTTTATAAAGAGCTTCGCCGTTTTGCGGATCGAGTTCTAAAACTAATTTTAAACAATCAAATACTTTATCAAATTCATCATAGTCATCAAACAAGTCAGAAAGTTCCAGAAGTAAATCTATGGCTTCATCTCCATGAAACATTTCAACGGCTTCGGCAAAGCAGTCGTTGGCTTCTTCGTACATTTTTAAAGCGAGATAAGCATCTATCTTCAGTATGTATAAATTAATATCGTTTCTGTTGTAAATTTCTGATTGCTGCAAAGTATCCATTGCCTGATGATACTTTTTTTCTGCAATTTCAAAATCAGCTTTTTTTATAAGTAATACAGAGGAATAAGGAAAATAATTCAGTCCGATTTCTACGGCTTCTTTAGCTTTGGAAAGGTCTTCGCCGTCATCAAAATATTCTATAAGGGTAATGAAATGGTCTTCTTCCAGAAATGCTGCGCCTGTGCCGTCTTTAATCGCGTAATATTTTTCAAGCAACTCTTCCATGGGAAGAAAATCATCATCATAGTCAAAATCATCCATCATAACCTTTTCTCCTTTTTTTGATGTAGGGAAGATACAACAATAAAATAAATTTCCAAATCTATCTTTAAGAGTTATCTATTTCTTAATAAAGTACGATGTGTATCTTCTTTTTAAATCTTTTTTATTAGAAAGATTTTTTAGGATGATGTTTAAAGGCAATCATCAGCCAAGCGAATATAATTTTCCCGGCAGACTTTTGATGATGTTTTGTAGTTCTAATTGTAATATTATAGCAGCCAGTTTACTTGATGTAAACCCTGATGCAGCCGTTATTTCATCAATATGCACGGTTTCTTTTGATTGTAAAATTTTTACAATTATTTTTTCATCTTCGGAAAGTGTATAGAAAAGTTCCTGCTGTTTTTTCTTTTTACTGATTTGCTTTTCATCGTCCCAGCCCATCATGAATAAAAATTCTTTTACGGAGCTGAATAAAAAAGCTTTGTTGTTTTGGATAAGATAATTACAGCCTTCGCTTTTTGAATCAGACAGTCTGCCCGGAACAGCAAATACATCTTTGTTGTAGCTGTTGGCAATTTCAGCAGTAATCATACTTCCGCCTTTAACAGAAGTTTCTATTACAATTACCGCATCGCTCATGCATGCTACAATTCTGTTGCGTTTGGGGAAATTGTGTTTCTCCGGTTTTATGTCATGCGTAAACTCTGTAAGCAAGCCTCCGTTCTCCAGCATTTGTGTTGCCACCGATTTATGTGTTGACGGATAAACAGTTTTAAGTCCGTTGCCCATTACACCGATGGTAGGTATTTTGTTTTGCAGAGCTGCTTTATGTGCTATTACGTCAATACCCGAAGCCAGTCCGCTAAGGATTGTGATATTTTTGCCTGCAAGATTTTCTGTAATTTTTTCTGTAATATCTTTTCCATACACTGTATTGCTTCTTGTGCCCACAATGCTGATGGTTCTTTGAGGATTCATATCTGCATTGCCTTTAAAGTACAATAGAGTAGGCGGGTCGTAGCAGTTGAGTAATCTTTTAGGATACTCTTGATCAGTAAGAAATAAAGTTTTAATTTTGTATTTTTCTATAAATGTCAGTTCTTCTTCTACTGCTTTGTACTCATTAAATTTTTTTACAGAGTCTGCCACAATCTTTCCTATGGAGTCTGCCTGCATCAATTCTTTTACGGTAGCATTGAAAATATTTTCTGCTGAACCAAAATAATCAATTAAGGTCTTAGCCTTTACTGTTCCTACGTTTGGCGTTAGACTCAAAGCTATCTGATAAAACAATTCCTGACTCATACAGTAAAAATAAGAAAAGAAATAATATGTTTTACAGCATGTTTTTATCTTTTGAAAGATATTATTTGTGATTTTATTAAAATATGAAACCAATCTGTGGCATTTTTTATGCTTATAAATAAGTGAATGAAGACTCGCACAAATAAGTTTATTGCCGGATTTTTGCTGATTAGTTTTTCACTGTTGATTTCCTGTGGAGAGAACGGAAGAAATTTGTTCAGACTACAATCACAGAAAGAAGCCTATATTAAAAAATTAAAAAAAGCAGATGCAACATTAGCGCAGGCCTGGGATTCTGTTGGAAATACGGCATTGAACAATCCTTTTTTGTTGCAGGATTCTTATGCAGAAATTTCTATACCAGCCAATATTGATGCTTCGGGTTTTAAAATCAATTTGCAACGTGGACAAAAGTTGTCAGTGACCATAAGTGATACATCCGGCAGAGGTTCTGTATTCTCAAGTTTGTATAGTGTTGACACATCAGGTGGGCAGCACGAAATTCTGAAACCGGATACCACACGTTCTTTTTTTGAACATATAACTATGCAGGATCAGGATTTTCTTTTGCTCATACATC
>JAEWWO010000242.1 GCA_023396345.1 Bacteroidota bacterium | reverse complement strand
ATAAAATGATTATATATTTGCACTCCCAAAACACTCCTCAGTAGCTCAGCTGGTTAGAGCATCTGACTGTTAATCAGAGGGTCACTGGTTCAAGTCCAGTCTGAGGAGCAAAAAAACGCCTTGTAATCATATATTACAAGGTGTTTTTTTTGTGAAAATAAGATAACATTATTCATACTGCGATCTGTCTCCGTCCTCTGCTTTTCCTTCTTTAATTAGTTCATCCACTTCTTCGTTTTCTTCAGCATCGGTAGTATCGGTTTCATCGTCTTGTTCGTCATTATTCTTATCTATCCAGAATTGACAGAACAAAGGAAAATGATTGGAACCCACATGTTCCAGTGTTTTTATATCTTCAACAAAAATATCTGAGGTATGAAATATATGGTCGATAGGAAAACGGAATAATTTATATTTAGCATGAAAAGTAGCTATCAATCCTCTTCCTATTCTGGGATCAATTAACTCTGCGGCTTTTCTGAACAACACAGATGTTTTTGCCCAGGCTACATTATTGAAATCTCCCACTACAACCACCGGCTTTTTTATATCTTTTATTCGTATAAACCTGTTTTTTTCTTTGTTGAACTGATAAACATTACAGGATATAATACGGATGGAATCAGAAGATTTGCTTGTTTTGCTTTTCTTTTCAAGTGGAAAATAAGAGGTATATCTGAATATAACAATAGCATGATAAAGGAAAATAAGCAGCAATCCAATTTGAAAAATCCAGAAAAAAGCAATGGTATTTTTAAATAAAAATGCCAGCAGAAAAACTATTATGCAACTTACCATTAACTGTACTTTCCCAAAATCAGGTACACGAAAAATCCAATGTTGAAATCTGAACAAAGGCAGTATTGTCAGTATCAGTATAATAGACCAAGGTATGTAATAAACTATATGCATTTTATCTTCCAAATCTGAACCAGTGAGCCAGTTCAGGTTGTTTTCCTTTTAAAAGTTGAGAAATAATATCCATACCTATAACAGAAAAAGTAATTCCGTTTCCTCCAAAACCCAAAACAAAATAGGCAGAAGGAAATTTTTTATGCTCGCCTATATAGGGCAATCCATCATCTGTTTCTCCAAAGGTACCTGCCCATGCAAAATCTGTACGAAAATTGTAATCGGGTAAATAATATGCAACTTTTTTACCTAACTTATCCGCTTTGGTTGAAAGCAATTTCTCTCTTTTTCTCGCATTTTTAAAATCCTCATCTTCGCCACCAATCAATAAACGGTTATCATCTGTTGTACGCATATAAATATACGGGTCTGCCGTATTCCAGATGAGTACTTCTTTTAGTTTGTTCTGGTCATCTTCAAAGCGCTCTCCCACAATTGCATAAGTAGACAATAATGTTACAAATTTTTCTTTAATAATTTCGGTGCTTTCAAATCCGTTGCAATAGATAATTTTTTTAGCTTTAACTGCATTGCCGTAATCTGTTTTCGCTGTTACGCCGGATGACGAATATTGCACATCCTTAATTTCTGTTTTATCAAATATCTGTAGACCTTTTTTAAAATTGTAACGCAAAATATCATGTGCGAGTTTAAAACCATCTACACTTGCTGCCTGATCTGAAAGTATTCCACCGTAAGTATTCTTTAATCCAAATGTCTTTTCTATTTCTTCAGGCTCTAACCACTGTACAGGGAAACCTGCTTGTAGCCTTGCATTCAGTTCTTTTTTTAATACTGAAACATGTTTTTTAGCATCAGCAAAATAAAGTGATTGTTTCTTTTTAAAACCACTGTCCGATTTTACTTTTTTGCTTATTTTGTCTAAAGTATCAATTGAATCAAAACACGCTTTATAACTTGCAACAGCACCTTCCTCTCCTATTTTTTCAATCAATTCATGCAGTTGTACATCAATCTCATATTGCAACATAGAAGTAGTGGCAGATGTACTTCCGTTGGCAATCTCTCTTCGGTCAATTAAAACAGTTTTATAACCATCCTGTATACATTGATGCGCAATAAGGCTTCCGGTAATGCCGCCTCCTACAATCAAAATATCTGTTTCAATATTATTTCTGAGCGATGGATAAGAGTCAATAATCCCGTTTTTGATTAGCCAGAACGGCTCTGAAGATTTTAAATCCATAATGTATCGTGTAGTTTTAGAAAAGTCTTTACAATTTCGTTAATTGAATATAAACAAACTTTGTGCTCAAATTATATTTTCAATATTATTTTTCAATTTGTTGCTAAAATAAAAAACGGAGCGAGATGCTCCGTTTTCCATATTTATAAAATAGTCATTAATAATCTATTATTGTTCAGAATTGTTTCTTCTGTTCAATTTAGCTTCAATACTCAATGTAGCATGAGGAACTGCGCGTAAACGAGCTTTATCAATCAACTTTCCTGTTACACGGCAAATACCATAGGTTTTATTTTCAATTCTTATTAAAGCTTTTTCCAGATTATCAATATAAGCTATCTGGCGGCTTGCCATCTGACTCAATTGTTCTCTTTCCATACTTACAGTACCGTCTTCCATAGTCATATAGCGGCTTTCAATATCACCACCCATATCATCTTTTCTAGTAATGATACCTTGTAAGTAGTTCACTTCTCTTTTTGCGTCAGCAAGTTTTTTCAGTATCAGGTCCTTAAATTCCTGTAATTCTTCTTCGCTGTACCTTACCAGCGGCTCCTGATTCACATCTGTTTCTCTCTGTTCCATTGGCGTGTAAGATGGGTTATATGATTTTTTTCCTGTTGTGGTAATTTTAGGGACTTTTACTTCTTTAAGTGGTTGTGCTTCTTTCTTTATTTTTTTAGCAATACCTGTTGCAGGTTTGGCAGCTTTTGCAGCCTTTGCTTTTGGAGCTTCCGCTTTTTTAGCTACCGGCTTTGCCGCAACTGTTTTGGCAGGAGTAGGTTTTACTGATTCTTTTTTAGGCGCTGGTGACACTTTAGCTGATGCAGCTTTCTTTACGGCAGCTTTTTTAGCTGCCGGTTTATTTA
>JAEWWO010000233.1 GCA_023396345.1 Bacteroidota bacterium | reverse complement strand
ACTGTACTTGTTGTTGAGTATATTTTTGCCTTGAAAAATAATCATTCACCTAAATTTTAAAAAATGAGAAAATTACTTTTATTATTTGTGTTATTAAGTACGGCAGGTTTTTATACTGCAAATGCGCAGAAAAAAACAAATGAAAAATCGTCCTCTGAAACTACCGAAGACTACGCCACTTTATATGTATATCGTCCGGGAAATATTTCCGGAGCTATTGTAGGTTACGATCTTAAAGTAACCTATCCCGATGGTACGGTAGAAGAATTGGGAAGAGTAAAAAACAACAGTAAATTTATAGCAAAGTTGACTCAAGAGGGCAAAGTAGAGATTACAGCCAAAACTGAGAAGAAAGTTTCAGCAACGCTAAATGTGAAGTTTGGAGAAAAGTATTACCTACGGGCAACTGCAAAAGAAGGTTGGGCAATGGCTGTGCCAGAGCTGACCGTTATATATCCTGATCAGGGAGAGTCCGATTTTGAAAATCTGGGAAAGAAAAAAGCCAAGAAAAAGAAAGGAGAGTAATTTCGATTGTGTTCTTGAAAAATAACCGCATCTAAAAAATGATGCGGTAATTTTTTAGTGATACGATTTGTCTTGCCGAGCGCAGAGCGAGGGATTTGTGTTTTATTTATTATTGTATCCTCTCACTTTCACTTTCTAATGCTGATTTTCTTGTACGTTGAGAACCTGATTGACCTCTGCTAAATTTATAGCTGAAGCTTAACCTAAGCTGCCTCGACTCAAAATACCCGTAATTATGTGATTCAAATCCCGGGAAACTTTGATGGCTTCTGCTCTGATTTCCTTTATATATGTCATTTACAGCTATCCTCAGCAACGCTTTATCATTTAAAAGGGTTTTTTGGAGTGCAATATCTACCTGACTTATAGCCCTGCTGAAAGTATTTGCTCCGCTAAGCCTTTTCGAATTATACAAAGCCGAGATTTCGCCTTTCATTTTATATGGCAATCGAAAGGATTGTACAAGACGTAATCGACCTGCTAATTGTTGTAAGCTAAGGTTCCTGTATTCATCGAATGATACATCATTTTGGATATAATACAATAGACCATTGAAAGAGATGTCCCACCACGATTTTGGTGAATAATTCTGAGTGAGAGCTAATGAAGTATGCTTTTGAGTTCCAACATTTCTGCTGACCATAACTATTTTTTCTATTTCGAGTGTGTCGGTCACTTTGGCGTTAAACTGGTCGGTGTATGCATAGTTAAAAGTCACAATTGTTGAGTTATTTCGAGAATACAATAATGTAAGACGATGAGTTAGTTCGGGATTTAAAAAAGGATTCCCCTGCCAAAAAGAAAGTTCATCTAGCATGTATATAAATGGATTCAAGTCCTGATAGGCCGGTCGTTCGATTCGTTTTGCATATGACAACGATAGGTTTTGATTCTTTGCCGGTTGCGTACTTATAGAAAAAAATGGGAAAAAGTTTGTGAAACTTCTCTTTATTTGGTTGTCCTTATCTTCACCTTCTTCTTTATAGAATAAATGTCCATTTGAATTGGAAATTTCCAGACGTAAACCAGCCTGAAATGACCATTTATTAATTGCACGTTTATAATCCAAATAGGCACTCGATATCTTTTCATCGAATTGAAAGTCATTTGACCTTCGGTTATCCAAGCTGTCTGTAGTAGCAAGAACATGATAAAATCTTGAGTCGTTGGCAGAACCGACTTGAGAGTATTTAGCGCCAGCTTCTAAAGTTCCAAGCCACAATTTTGTTGAATAATCTACCTTAACCCCCATCATATTTATATCAATCCCGTTCAACGTTCGATATAAGTTATCCTTAGTTACATTATTATTAGCATCTCTATAGGTATTTGACTGGAGATTTTTATTCCATTTATCAAATAATCCATAGTCGGCATCAATATTTAAAACTTGTCCCAGCGTATCTTCATATCTATAATTTAAATTAAAATTATATCGACTTGTTCCTTGCCCATAATAATCGTTTATAGCATGCAAAGTTTCTTCAATGATGGATGACGAAGCTTTGCGGATATCTGTTCTGGTGTCAGTGATACCTCCTCCAAAAATAAAATTGCTATTTGCGAGAAAACCAATCGTATTTTTGTCATTAAGTAAATAGTCTATTCCAAATCGTGCAGACATTTTTTGTCTCTTATCAACATCATCGGTGTGGCTATCATATGATTTTCCGTTTTGAGATCTGTTGGAGCCATAAAGATAATTATAGTTTCCGAGCGTGTGATTATAACTTCCAAACACATTTAATTTATCAACTCTGTAGTTAGCTGACATATTTTGTAGCTGTTTAGGGCTAATTCCATATGCTAAAGTACTCGTAATATTTCCGTTTAATCCCCTTATTTGATTCTTCTTTGTTTTGATATTGATAATTCCGGCAGAACCTGATGCGTCAAACTTTGCCGTAGGACTATTGATGATTTCAATTGACTTGATATCGTTAGAAGAAAGTGATTTTAGTAAGTCTGTAAGTTCTTTTCCGGAAAGGTATGTTTGTCTGCCATTTAAGAGTACCTGTACGCCTCCTTTTCCGTTCAAGGTAATTGAACTTTCGTTTTCTACAAACACGCCTGGTGCGCTTTTAAGTACTTCTAAGGCTGAAACATCTTGCGCACCTATTGAGTTTTCTACATTATAGGTAATGATGCCTCCATTCACTTCGATAACGTTTCTATTTGCTATGACTTCGACCACATTCAAATCTTTGTAAAGTTCCAATAGCTGAATTGTACCAAGGTCATCTTTATTTGTACCACTAATTGACACTTGATATTCTTCATAACCTAAATGCTGTATCTTTAATGTATCGCCATTAAGACTTTTATTATATCTTAAGATAAACGCTCCCAAACTATCTGTAACAGTACTTAAGATTGACTTCTGATCTTTGCCATTTAGTATAACGGAGGCAGAACTGATTGGTTGGAAGTCGCTACCCACTACTTTTCCTGTAAGCTCGTAATAAAGTTCTTGGCAAAATGCAACAGTGCATATAAAGAGGCTAAATACAAGCAATGTAAATCGCAATAAAACTTTATTTGTCATAGGGAAATGGGAAAAGGGTATAACTTGGCGGAAAGTTTATCAAGTAAACACTCTCCTAATATGTGGTATTACTTATAAGTTAGCAAGAATAAGTTTCCAAGTTTATTATTCATATATTAAATACTTTTTACGCATTTGCTTGTAATTCTCAAGCCCGGGTTTCCAACTTTCACGTATTTCTTCTTCGCTCATGCCAGAGATGATTTGTTCTTCTAGTAAGGGACCTCCTGCCAATTTCTCAAACACTACAATTTCTTTGCTTTGTTTGTTATCAAAAAATATTTCTTTATTTGGATACTTTTTATAGGTTTCTATTAGCCAAGAAAGATTAATTTTCTTAGAATCTCGAATTTCTTTTAAATCAATATTTCTTAAATCCAAACCATAGCACACTTTCCCTAAATAAATCGGTGTCATACTCATGTTTTTGATACTTATAGGAGTGAAAGAGAAATTATAAATTCCTTTAAATTCGGGTGCTCCTATTACGGTAAAAGGAAATTTAGTGCCTCGCCCTTCACTAAGCACTGTTCCTTCAAACAAACAGGTGGATGGATATAAAAGGACAGCTTGATAGGTGTTAATATTTGGCGACATATTAACTGGTGGGTTATATTCCAAATCGTGCTTATAATTAGCAACCGGAATAACCTTGATGTTGCATTTAATGCCATTGGCCAGCCAACCCTCACCATTAATCATTTGAGCATATTCACCCACCGTCATACCATGAGTAATTGGAACAGGATGCATGCCTATGTCTGATTTGTATGCCATATCCAGTATGGGTCCATCAATGAAGTATCCGTTCGGATTAGGACGGTCTAAAATCAGCAACTCTTTTCCATTTTCTGCACATGCTTCCA
Organism: Bacteroidota bacterium; assembly: GCA_023396345.1. Taxonomy (GTDB): domain Bacteria; phylum Bacteroidota; class Bacteroidia; order Chitinophagales; family Chitinophagaceae; genus Haoranjiania. Next base: position 23 of record JAEWWO010000233.1, on the reverse strand, counting down.
TAACCCTGTGCATAGTCGCGATA
>JAEWWO010000206.1 GCA_023396345.1 Bacteroidota bacterium | reverse complement strand
CTTTAGTCGTAAAGTTTTTTTCGGCAGCTTTACTTATAAGCATTGTTTCGTATGCTACAGGAGGTTGTCCGTTGCAGCTTACTGATTTCATTGCAAATAAAGACATTAAACCCAGTGGCTTCATGGGTGCAAATTGCGCAATGTCCATCTGAATGCTGTCTCGCATATAGGCAGAAAGTTTTTGATAGTCATCGTCTGAAAAATAATCTTTTAATTGTTTGCCGTCTGTAAGTATGATAGACTGCATCATTTCCTGTTGAAAATTAGCATCGGCCATAGGCAGTTCTAAGTACAATTGTTCTGTGGTACCAAATGCCTGCTCCATAGCATCATTCCATAACATTTTGTCCTGGCAAAGCATATGCAATGTTCCGAAAAGATAAGAAGGTTGTTTAATATCTTTTCCGGAAACTTTCCAAAGTAGTGTATTGTTTGCTGTGTTGTTCTGAGCGAAAGTGAATATGGTTATTACGGATGCGAAAATTACTGATAATAGCTTTTTCATTTTTAATTTACAGTTTTTTTGTTTTTGATTTTAATTTTATTTTCAGATTAATTTTTTCTCTCTGAAAACTTTTATCGTATAGTAAGTGCAGCAAACAGAAAAATGTTACAACTTCTGAAATAATTTTATTGTTAAACTTTTGTATATAAAAAAACCATCTGATTTTTTCAGATGGTTTTAATAACAGTATATCTTAAACAGATTAAACTGTTGTAGTAGTTTCGTCTACTTTGTTTTTAGCAGAATTAACTGCATTGTTAAAATCGTTTTGTAATTTTTTACCTGTTCCGGTTACTTTATCCTTTACACTTTGTCTTTGCTCAGGAGTCATACCTTTAAACCAATAAGCTACTGCTGCTAAACCTGCAGCTACTAATCCATTTCTTGTGTTCTTATTCATGATTTCTTATTTTTCGTTTTTAAATTTATTTGTTTACTTAACTAAAGAAAAAACTGTGCCACAAATTATTTGATTGAAGTTTTAAACAAAAATTAATAAATTCATTTTACTTCATCATCTGAACACTACGGTTGATAAACTCTGTCAATGCATTACCTTTCAGTAAATCCTGCGATAGCAAGGCAAGGTCTGCCAGATTCTTTACCTGATTATGCTGCGTTTCGGTATTTTCTTCTTTTAATATTTTTTGATATATAGGATGATTGCCGTTTACTGTAAGCTGAATTTCATCGGGCATGTTTGCATAAAAAGCTGTCATAGGTCCACCTACAGCACCCATATCTTTCATACGGCGCATCATTTCAGGACGTGTTGCTATCACCGGCGGAAGTTCAGGACTTAATCCTTTCACTTCAACATTTGCCATTATATCCGGAATATCAACTTTGAATAATTCTTTTAGCTTATTGGTTTCTTCTTCGCTTAAAACACTTTCGGATGTTTCTGTTTTATCAATCAGGTTATCGGTAGTTTCTGCATCAACACGCGTGAAAGTTACATCGTTCCATTTTATTTCCATTTGATTGATGAAAGCGGCGTCAACAATGGTTTCCAGCTTTACAACTATATAATTTTTCTGTTGAGCTGCTTTTATATAAGCATCCTGCTGAACCGGATTGGTTGTGTATAGAACAACAGTTTTTCCGTCTTTGTTTTTTTGATGTTCTGCTTTGCTTTTATATTCTTCAATGGTATAAGTTTGTTTTTCTTCCGACACATCTTCCATAATGAAAAATTTATTTGCTTTTTCGGCAAACTTATCATCCGTCATCATTCCATATTTTACAAACAGACCGATGTTTTCCCATTTTTCTTCAAAACCTTTTCTATCGGCTTTAAAAATTTCTTCCAGTTTGTCGGCAACTTTTTTAGTGATGTAAGTGTTTATTTTTCTCACATTCGGATCGCCCTGTAGATAGCTTCTGCTTACATTCAGCGGAATATCCGGACTATCAATAACACCATGCAGCAGCATTAAAAATTCGGGAACTATGTCTTTTACTTCGTCGGTAACAAATACCTGATTGCTGTATAATTGTATTTTGTCTTTTTGTATTTCGTATGATTGTTTGATTTTCGGGAAATACAAAATTCCTGTCAGATGAAAAGGGTAATCTACATTCAGATGAATCCAGAACAATGGCGGTTCGCTGAAAGGGTAGAGTTTGTTGTAGAATTTTTTATAATCCTCATCTGTAAGTTCAGATGGTTTTTTAATCCAAAGAGGTTCTGTGTTATTTATTTGTTCGTCTTTAAAAAAGATAGGAACAGGCAGAAAACGGCAATGTTTGTCAAGTATGCTCTTTATCTTGCTTTCGTCTAAAAACTCTTCGCTCTCTTCGTTGATGTGCAAAATAATTTCCGTTCCTCTGTCTTGCTTATCGGCTTCTCTTATTTCAAATTCAGGATTGCCATCGCAAGTCCAGAATGTAGCCGGTTCATCTTTGTAGCTTTTGGTAATTACGTCCACCTTGTCACTCACCATAAAAGCACTGTAAAAGCCCAGACCGAAATGCCCGATGATATTAGCATCTTTATATTTCTCTAAAAATTCTTCAGCACTACTGAATGCCACCTGATTCAGATATTTATCAACTTCTTCGGCAGTCATACCAATGCCACGGTCTTTGATGGTAAGCGTTTTATTCTCTTTATCAAGAATTACGTCGATACACAGTTCACCCAGTTCTCCTTTTGTTTCACCCTTAGAAGACAGTGTTTTTATTTTTTGAGTAGCGTCAACCGCATTGCTGATAAGCTCTCTGAGGAATATTTCGTGATCGCTGTAAAGAAATTTCTTAATGATGGGAAATATATTTTCCGATTCTACTCTTATTTGTCCTTTTGCCATAATAGTATATAAATTGATTTTATTTTAAGTATGTTTAATACAAATCAAAGAAAATACCAAAGCAAAAAAACTGACAGAGTGTCTGTGGTTGAAGTAATTAATTTATGGCACAAAAAAAGCCCCTAAAAATTAGGAGCTTTTTTGCGGACCGGACGGGACTCGAACCCGCGACCTCCGCCGTGACAGGGCGGCATTCTAACCAACTGAACTACCGATCCTTTAAACTAAATAAACTTACGTTTACCTCGTTTGGGAGTGCAAATATGAGACTAAAAAGATTATTTACCAAATTTTTTTTTCAAAAATATTAGTCTTTGCAAATATTCTTATCTTTGACAATTAAAACTAAAATATGCCTGAATATCCTAACAGACAATTTCTTGATTTTGAAATGCCTATTAAAGAATTGTATGAGCAAATTGATGCAACAAACAAACTGGCAGAAAAGAATAAGAAAATTGATTATACTGCAAATATCAGTCAGTTAGAAGACTTAATTATATCTAAACGAAAAGAGATAACCGATAACCTTACACCCTGGCAAAGAGTGCAGTTGAGTCGTCATCCGGACAGACCATATACCTTAAAATATATTTATAAAATGAGTACAGATTTCTATGAGCTTTACGGCGATAGAAATTTTAGCGACGACAAGGCAATGGTAGGCGGATTTGCGCAACTGGGTGATGAAACCGTGATGTTTATTGGCCAGCAAAAAGGCAGCAATACCAAGCAAAGACAAATGCGCAATTTTGGTATGGCTAACCCTGAAGGATATAGAAAAGCTCTGCGCTTGATGAAGCTGGCTGAAAAATTTAATAAACCTATCGTTACCTTAATTGATACGCCCGGAGCTTACCCCGGTATGGAAGCCGAAGAACGCGGACAGGGAGAAGCAATTGCCAGAAACATCTATGAAATGTTTAATCTTAAAGTGCCGGTAATTTGTGTAATCATTGGCGAAGGTGCAAGTGGCGGTGCATTAGGTATTGGAGTAGGGGATAAAGTACTGATGCTTGAAAATTCATGGTATACAGTAATCTCTCCCGAGAATTGTAGTTCTATTTTATGGCGTAGTTGGGACTATAAAGAAAAAGCTGCTGAAGAACTAAAACTCACATCAGATTATATGAGTGAATTCGGCTTGGTTGACGGCGTAGTTCCCGAGCCTGTTGGTGGAGCTCATTGGGATTATACTGAAGCCGCAGAAATTCTCAAAAATATTTTACTGGAAAATATTAAAGAATTAAAGAAGATATCTCCTGAAAAGCGCATACAGCAAAGGATTGAGAAATTCAGTAAGATGGGAGTATTTAAAGAAGTCTAAAAAAATAAACAAAAAATAAATAACAAATAAAAGAAGAATAACGAATGTCGTTAAGAAAAGTATTGAAAGGGACAGGTGTGGCTATAGTAACACCATTCAATGAAGATGGAAGTATTGATTTTCAGTCATTAGATAAAACAATTGATTTTTTACTCGAAGGAGGTATAAATTATCTTGTAACATTAGGTACCACAGGTGAAGCACCTACAATTGATTTCGAAGAAAAAGTAGAGCTTATTAATTTTACTTATGATAAAGTAAACGGACGCGTTCCTATTG
>JAEWWO010000195.1 GCA_023396345.1 Bacteroidota bacterium | reverse complement strand
GCGCAGGTGTAAAGGTGCTCTTTTTCATATCTATACGATTTAAAGGTAAACATTTTTGTATACTTTTAAAACGTACTGTTTTTGGGGGAGCTTACAGACCCTTCACAGTCATACACATTGGCAAGCCCCGCAAGCCGACACACAAGCCAAAGCTTGCCAAAGAGTATGCCTGTCCCACGCTGAAAAGAAAAAATTAAAAATTCCCTTCCCTTCTAAAATTTTAAAAACGCCATCACACAATCCGACACAAAAACATTCAGACAGTTGGTTGCAAAACTCAATAAGGACAAGGGTTGCAAGACACGGACGACAAGAACGCCAGCCTGTAACACGGGTTTGGCGGCAATGGCGGGTGACGTGGTAAATTCAACATTTGTTCATCTAATAAACTTTAGTGCTTGGGGACAGGTAAGTGCTTCTAAACCGCCACTGCGCCAAGCCCCGAAACGTTATGCGTAATTTTATAAAAACAGTGTAACGCTTAATCGAAACAGTATAAAAGTACCTTATAAAATTATTGTTGGCGAAAACGATTTATTATTTCCGCCATTGCATTGCCAAACGGTAGTCGAAAAGCTAGGAGGAACGAATGAAAATCTTATGGTTATGGAAGGCGGACATTTCCTGCCTTTTAATGAAACGGTAGTGTTTACAGAGCATGTTGCCAAATGGTTTTGGAATACTTTAGCGAAAAAATAATTTAATGATGATAAATGTTGTGATAGTAAACGGAAGGTTTGCTTTGCTCATTTTCATATACTTTTCAGATTATTCATCAAAAATGCTTTATACTTAAAAGATTAAAATATTAATTAGTCAACGTAAACATTGCGTTTCTTGTATTTAATTTTGTTTAATTTTATTTTTTAAACTATTCATTTCTTTTAAAAATAATTTTGTTTCTTCTTTTTGTAGATTAATGAATGTATTGTCTTCATAAGCCCCAATAACTAAATCCATTTCTTCAGATGAATCGTACATTATTTTTCTAAATGGATTTTCATAATCTTTCTTGCGGGAATCCTCTATTTGTTGTTGTATCCAGTTTCTGGTTTTTATTGCGTAAGCGCTCCAGTCAACTATTTTATCTTTGGTTATATCATTTACCGAACAAACTTCTATTTCCAGAAGTGAGGCTATGCCATGCGCAGCTTTATCTGCTGAATAATTTTCTCCCTCTTTTTTATAATATGCATGCATATCATCCCATGAATTAATCTTACCTGAATTTATTGCAGTAATTAAATGCTCCACTTTACTTGCAGGCATTAATTGTCCGCCTACATTTAACCAACCGGTTCTTTTGATTTTATTTTTATAAATTTTTTTTCTTATTTCTTCAATCTTGTAAATATCATACTTTGCAATAGTTTTCATGAGCTGACAAATACCATAGTATTTTATCATTCTCAGAAAAATATCGTAAGCCATTTGTATTTTTGTAATGATAACTTTACGTTTAGAGTTCTCAATATTACCGGCAAAAATTTCAAGATTATCTATCAAAGAATCTTTATTTTGCAATAACTCTTTTCCTTTTGCTCTACAGGCTTTTTCAGAAATCTCGAATTTATTTTTATGTTGAATATAGAAAGCTTTTCCTGTAAGCAGTTCAAAATTTTGCAATGCATCAAACATTTCATTAACCGTATCCGGAGCCAGATAATCATATTCAATAGTTTGAATTTTATCTGCTCTTTTATCTCTGTCGGCATACTTTAGAGCATTTCTTTCCAAAGCATACATATTATACATAAACCAATATGCAGGCATAATTTCCAGAACATTCTTATATTTATTATTGCTGATAAACGAAAAGGGAAAAGGAATATTCAGTTCGTAATCATAATCTCCCTTTGCAATGATACAGAAAGACGCAAATTTAGAATTATGTTTTATGCTCACACACAACCCCGGCCAAAAGCCTCTGCCTGCCTGCATTTCACCATCTGCCGCCCGCGAATTATGATTGGAACCAATTGTTGCTCCGGCAGGAATATTACTTTGTCCCAGGATTAATGCAGCACATAAAAACGAGTTGTTATGGTGCTGTTCGTGTGCGGGAAATATTAATGAATTTAATACTTCGCAGCAGGAAATAGTTGCATTGTTTCCTAAATAAGAATTAATAAGTCTTGCTCCATACTTCAACTGCGAGTTGGAAGCCATTACAAAACGAACAGCCTTTACTCCATAGAAAATACGACAACCAAAATCAATAATACCATTTACCAGTTCACATCCTTCGCCTATCTGAGATCTGGCATCGGGTTTTGATTTAATGGTTAAGTTTTTAAGTTTATTTGCTCCTTTTATATAGGCATCTGATCCTATCCATACATCATTGATAATGTTTGTGTTTTTTATAACTGTTCTGTCTCCTACCTTTCCATAAAAGCCCGGCTCTGTACGATATTCCGTTTCTGTAAATCTTATAAAATTTTCAAGCAGTTTTTTATTTGTCCTGTATTTTGACCAAAGCCATGCATCACCGGCGAGCATACCATTAAACGGAATAACTTTTCTTCCCCCGTTTTCATTACATATTTCCAGCCATATGCGCAATGATTCGTCTTCTCCATCTTTTAATATACCATTTCCAAACTTGGCATGATCGGTAGTTTTCATTTCATCTACCTCAAAAATTATCACTTCATTTCCGATAATATAATGTGATATGTAAGCCACGTTTTTTATAGCAACATTATCCCCTAAGTCGCAACTGATAATAGTAGAGTCGTATAAACCAACTTCTACTTTTAAATCATTAAACTCGAGGTAATATGGTTCCAGTTTACCAATTCTTATAAGTCCGAAAAAACTACAATTTTTTACCAGATTGGGGTTGAAAGAATCTGACACTAAAATATTATTCCAATTATCAGAGCGATTACCGTTCTTTACCAGAATTTCAATTTCCGTTGCACTTAAATGTCTGTAAGTAATACCACTCCTATTTTGTATATCTCTTAAATAATATTCATCTTTTCCTTTTGGTATAAATTCATCTTTTATAAAATGATACCCTAACAAATCTAATGGGTGTTTGGAAATATTATTCATATCTGAAGCGTATTTAAAATACTCTATCTTTTCCATTACAATACAGAAAAAGATATTGAGAATTATTATATAAAATATTTCTTATTTTTTGCGCTACTCTACCGTAACTGACTTAGCAAGGTTTCGAGGCTTATCTACATCCAAATCTTTGTGTATTCCCACATGATAAGATAATAATTGCAAGGGAACTACATTTGTAATAGGTGCTATTATTTCATCTATCACCGGAACAAAAATTATATCATCGGCTATATTTGCAGTAGTATTATCTCCCTCAGTGGCGATTGCAATAATTTTACCTTTTCTTGCTTTTATCTCCTGCATATTGCTTAATACTTTTTCATGAAACATATCTTTTGTAGCAACAAATACTACAGGTAAATTTTCATCTACCAATGCAATAGGACCATGTTTCATTTCCGCCGCCGGATAACCTTCTGCATGAATATAAGAAATTTCTTTAAGCTTTAAGGCTCCTTCTAATGCAATAGGAAAATTATATCCTCTACCCAAATACAAAGCATTATTTGCATTACTGTATTTTTCTGCTATTACTTTTATGTGATCATTCAACTCTAAAATACTTTCTACTATTGAAGGCACTTCTTTGAGCTGGTGACAAAGATGTAAAAACTTTTCATGAGAAATACTACCCTTACTTTGTGCAATTTTTAAAGCAGCCAGATACAAAACAGATAACTGAGCCGTGAATGCTTTCGTACTGGCAACGCCAATTTCCGGACCAGCATGTGTATAAGCACCTCCATGTGAAATTCTGGCAATAGAAGAACCTACAACATTTACAACACCTAAAATTAAAGCTCCTTGTTCTTTTGCCTTTTCTATAGCTACAATTGTATCGGCAGTTTCTCCACTTTGAGATATGGCAATGATTACATCTTCTTTATCAACAATAGGATTTCTGTATCTAAACTCTGAGGCATATTCCACTTCAACAGGAATACGACACAATTCTTCTATAAAATACTCTGCTGCCAAACCCGCATGCCAACTTGTACCACAAGCTATTATTATTATGCGGCGTGCTTTTTTTATTTCCTCTAAATACTTTTCAATACCGCTCAATTTTATTATTCCTTCATCTGCGTATAACCGACCTCTTAAACAATCAAAAATAGTTTTAGGTTGTTCATAAATTTCCTTCAACATAAAACTGTCATAACCCCCTTTCTCTATTTCATCCAGTTTTAAGTCTAAAGTTGTAATGAAAGGTGTCTGTTTTTCGTTTCCAGGATTCTTTAGTATTAATTCATCGGGTTTTACAATGGCTATTTCATAATCGTTTACATACACCACTTCTTTAGTAAACTCAACAATCGGGGAAGCATCTGAAGCAAGAAAATGTTCTCCTTTTCCTATTCCTATTACCAGAGGACTTCCTTTTCTTGCTGCAATGATAGTATCCGGATTATCTTCTTCAATAAGCAGAATACAATAAGCTCCCACTACCCTTTTCAAAGCTATACGTACTGCTTCTTCCAGTGAATTGTTGTTATTGACATACACATCTTCAATAAATTTCAATAGCACTTCTGTATCTGTATCGCTTTCAAAAGTTACGCCCTTTTGTAGAAGTTCTTCTTTCAGCACCATATAATTTTCAATGATGCCGTTGTGAATCATTGAAATTTTCTTATTTACGGAAAGATGCGGATGTGCATTCCTATCGCTCGGCTCACCATGTGTAGCCCAGCGAGTATGACCTATAGCAATGTTTCCGTTTATCTCCTTTCCCACAGCAGCATCTTCCAAATCTGCTACCATTCCTTTTCTTTTATAGACATTGAGCTTATCATTGTGAATGAGGGCAATTCCCGCGCTGTCATAGCCGCGATATTCAAGTCTCTTCAATCCTTTTAATACGATTGGATAAGCAATACGATTACCTACATAGCCTACTATACCACACATATAATATATATTATACTTTAAAAAAAATTTATGCAAACGTATGCATAAATTTTTTAAAAACTTTGAGTATCAGAAAATTAATTAAAAAATAATACATTCATGAGATAAAAAAAGAGACTATTTTAATTCATTCTGCACCCTATTTCTCTTTCCTATTACACTATGTTTCCTGCCGAAAGAATAGTAGAGTAATAAACCTATCACCATCCAGAAGATAAAAGCAATCCAGCTGTTCACGGGAATTTCTGTCATTAAATACAAACAGGACATAGTGCCTAAAACAGGTATTAAAGTAAATTGTTTTATCACACACAAAACCGATACTGCTACCAACACAAGAATATAAAGAAGAAATAAAATCTCCTGAAAATTATCTGTAGCAATATGCATAAAAACATCTGCTACTCTGTCGCGATAAGCATATATAAATATTGCAGCCAGCAAAGGCATAATGTATCTTGAGTTGATATATGGCAGTTGAAATTTATTTTTTTCCTTAGCCACTTTCGGCAGAAAAAGAACTCCTGCACATACCAGAACAAAGGCAAACAAAGTGCCGATACTTGTAAGGTCCGTCATCAGTAAATCATCAATAAACAAAACAGGAATACCTACCAGCAAGCCGGTCATAATCGTTGCAAAGCCGGGTGTTTTGTATCTTTTGTTTAAAGAAGAAAATTTCTTTGGCATTAAGCCGTCGCGACTCATCATCATCCATATTCTTGGTTGCCCAATCTGGAAAACCAGCAACACACTTGTGGAAGCAACAACTGCACTTACCGCTATAATAAAGCCAATCTTTTCCATACTCAACTGATTAAACACAAATGCCAGCGGATCTGCCACTCCTTCAAACTCGCTGTAATTCACCAATCCGGTAATAACCAATGCTACAATCACATAAATAATGGTACAAATAATTAAAGAAAAAAGCATACCTCTTGGTAAATCTCTTTTAGGATTTGCACATTCTTCCGCCGTAGTAGATATGGCATCAAACCCAATGTAGGCAAAGAACACAGAAGATACACCTTTTAAAACGCCATCCATTCCATTAGGGAAAAATGGTTTCCAGTTGTGAAACAAATCGTCTTTCACAATAATCACCAAACCCAGCACAACCACAAATGCGAGTACTGCCAGTTTTAGCCAGACCATAAAATTGGCACTTTTTTTACTTTCAGAAATGCCGATATAAGCAAGAATAGTTACAAAAACTGTAACGAGAAATGCAGGAAGATTCACTATGAATTTTATTCCGAAAATTGTTGGTGCTTGCGTGTATACTAAATCCTGTATACTTGCTCCTGATGCAATAGCAGCATCGTATTTTATCTTTGCCGTCTGATAACCAATCGTAAGCCAGTCGGGCAAATGCAAACCAAAACCCTGCAAAAGATTATTGAAATAAGCACTCCAGGAAATAGCCACCACTATATTTCCTATGGAATACTCCAGAATCAACGCCCAGCCTATAATCCACGCTACAATCTCTCCAAAAGCCACGTAGGAGTATGTGTAAGCGCTTCCCGAAACAGGCACGCGCGAAGCAAATTCAGCATAGCACAAAGCAGAAAATCCGCAGGTAATTGCTGTGATAATGAAAAGAAAAATTACTCCGGGACCGCCGTCATACGCCGCTTTACCAATAGTAGAAAAAATACCAGCTCCTATAACTGCTGCAATTCCCAAAAACGTGAGGTCTTTTACAGTAAGAACTTTTTTAAGATTTCCTCCCGTATGCCCTTCGGAAAAACCTTCGGCATACTCTTCATGAATTACATCAAGACTTTTTTTTCTGGAAAGATTCATCTATAAGATGTTTGTGAATTTTTAGGATTGTCTGTTAAGCAAATAATTACAAAGCTCTCTGAGGTTTTCTTTTCTCTGATTAATTACAATAACCTTAT
>JAEWWO010000070.1 GCA_023396345.1 Bacteroidota bacterium | reverse complement strand
ATTATGAAAGGTGTATATAAACGCATGGAAGGATTGGGCTATAAACTGGAAATATCCGACGAGGCAAAAGATTATATTGCAGATAAAGGATACGATGTGCAGTTTGGCGCAAGACCATTGCACAGAGCCATACAGAAGTATCTGGAAGATCCTTTGGCAGAAGAAATTCTCAATAATAACATCAAGCCGGGAGATACTATCAAAGCCGGTTTTGATAAAGAAAAATTACAGATTGTATTTGATATAATCAATAATTCAGAAACAGAAGCACTTCCTGCTGACGAAGAGATAGATAATTAGTTTTTAATAGATAGAAATAAAAAACCAAAGGCTGTCTCAAATGCTTGTCCGTTATCCGGAATGAAACATGGCGCAATGAAGAATCTATCAATATATACAATTTAGATTCTTCACTTCATTCTGAATGAGAAACTTTTGAGACAGCCTTATTTTTTAAGCTAACTATCATTTTTCTTATGTGCCACATAGCCGTTTTTATAAGGAAAAGAAAAGCCAATTCCGAAAAGACTTTTCACTTGTAATGCCGGTGATTTATTGGAATTTCCAAAAATACGTATATCATCGTCGTAAATTAAATCCAAACTGTAAGTGGCGGATATAAAACGATTGATACGAAAAGTAAGAAAATTATTCATCAGAAAATCTACATTCTGGGGGTTGTGTGTGTAGTCTGAAAATAAATCCAGCCTTCCTCTGTAGTTCACATTTTTAATAAAATTATTTTTAGAATAATTTATTGAAGCAAAGGCTCCGGGCGAAACTTTAAATCTTACGCCTTTGTCAAGATATAAACCCTTAATAGCTATTTCTCTGTTAGGTACCGCAGTAAGTCTGGAAGTAACCGGTGACACAAAAATGGACAGATCTTTATTTGGTTTATAATCTATTCCTAAGGATGCTAATTGATACGAAGGTGATAAAATAGTAGAAGTAAGTTCACTGCTGTCTTTAGTAAAATATTTTCTCCCGTCAAACAGCTGAGTACGTATGTCGTATAATCCTGAAATATAAAACTTGCCGCTGCTGTCGGCCTGCAAACCATATTTAGAAGTAAAATTAAATCTGTCATCACTTTTTCTGGCACCCTGGCTGGTGGTATTTATCAGACCGAAGTTTACATCCAGATTATTGTCCCACGTATGCTTTCCTTTCCGGTAGTATAAAAATGCATTTTGAAAAGAGGCAATCGTAAGCGTAAATTTTTCTCCGCCACCAGACCAGTTTTTCAAACTCGTCTGTCCGAGATTTAAATTTGTATTACCTCCGTATTTCCACTTCCAGTCTACCGTATCCTTTCCGTCTTTCCTTACTTTTCTGAATATTTCAGAAGGCAGGGTTTTTAATTCGTTTCTTTGAGCATAACTCTCCGAAAAGAGGAATATCAGGGTAAATAACAATATGGATAATCGGCGTATATAATTCATTATTAGCACTTAATAAAAAGTCGGGCTGCATACTTAAGTTGCAAATGTAGCCATTTACAAAATAAAAAGATGTTAATCGTCTGTCAATATGTCATTATACCTAAAAAGTTCGTAATTTTGCAGATTAAATTACAAGAATGAGTGCTACTGAAACATTAACCAAAACTATTGATGAGACCCGGCAGGGTGAGGCGTTTTCTCCTTTTTTGAATGATGTAAATAGTTATGAGAAAAAATTTTACATCGAAAGCTATGGCTGTGCCATGAATTTCAGTGATTCTGAAATTGTTGCCTCTATTTTAAATGAAGAAGGATTTGGTGCTACACGCAGCTCCGAAGAAGCAGATTTAATTTTAATCAATACCTGTTCTATCCGCGAAAAGGCAGAACAAACCATTCGTAAAAGACTTACTGACTTAAGAAAACTAAAAGAAGAAAAACCCGGAATGCTGATTGGCGTTCTTGGTTGTATGGCAGAACGTCTGAAAGCAAAGTTGCTTGAAGAAGAAAAGCTGGTTGACTTAGTCGTTGGTCCGGATGCATACAGAACTTTACCTGCTTTGGTAGAAGAAGCACAAACCGGACAAAAAGCTGTAAACGTTTTACTCAGCCGCGAAGAAACCTATGCTGATATTTCTCCCGTAAGGCTTAACAGTAACGGAGTTTCGGCATTTGTGTCTATCATGCGCGGGTGCAACAATATGTGTACTTTCTGTGTGGTTCCGTTTACCCGTGGCAGAGAAAGAAGTCGTAGTGCCGTTTCTATCATTAAAGAAATTCAGGATTTGCATGCACAGGGATTTAAAGAAGTTACATTGCTGGGGCAGAATGTAGACAGTTATTACTTTACAGAAGAGGACAATAAGATTGTAACCTTTGCCAATCTGCTCGAAAGAGCAGCACAGGTAAGCCCCGATATACGTATTAGATTCAGTACATCGCATCCAAAAGATATTACGGAAGATGTGCTGCATACCATGGCAAAATATCACAACATCTGCAAATACATCCATCTTCCAGTTCAGAGTGGCAGCACACGCATATTGCAGCTCATGAACCGCACTTACACACGCGAGTGGTATATGGCCAAGATAGATCAGATTAAAAAAATAATGCCCGATTGTGCCATCAGTTCCGATATTATAGCCGGTTTTTGTACAGAAACCGAAGAAGATCATCAGGATACATTATCTATTATGGATTACAGTAAGTACGATTACAGTTATATGTTTTTTTACAGCGAAAGACCGGGCACACTGGCGCAGAGAAGATATGAAGATGATGTACCGGAAGAAGTAAAGAAAAGAAGATTACAGGAAATTATAGAAAAACAAAATCGCTTATCGCTCGAAAGTAATAAAAGAGATATAGGCAAAACTTTTGAAGTTTTAATCGAAGGCGACAGTAAAAAAAGCAGCGATGAATGGGCGGGCAGAAATTCGCAGAATAAGACAATTATTTTTCCTAAAGGAAATACGGCTTACAGCAAAGGCGATTATGTGCAGGTGAAAGTAAATGATTGCAATCAGGCTACTTTATTCGGAAGTCTTGAAAACGATATATGATATTAATTTTTCTACATAATAAATATAAAAAATCCTCTTAGGGGGAGATGGGCTATGACTAATCTACAAGCTATAAAAAACCGTTTTGACATTGTTGGAAATTCTCCTTTACTCAATCATGCGCTGGATGTTGCCATGCAGGTAGCACCCACAGATTTAAGTGTACTGATTACCGGAGAAAGTGGTGTGGGGAAGGAAGTATTCTCTAAAATTATTCATGAAATATCGCCCAGAAAACACAATCCTTTTCTGGCGGTAAACTGTGGAGCTATTCCGGAAGGAACGATTGATAGTGAACTCTTCGGTCATGAGAAAGGTGCATTTACTGGTGCTGTAGATCAGCGTAAAGGTTATTTTGAAACCGTAAACGGAGGTACCATTTTTTTAGACGAAATTGGTGAGATGCCCTTAGGTACGCAGGCACGTTTGCTGCGTATGTTGGAATCAGGAGAGTTTATAAGAGTAGGTTCTACCAAAGTAATGAAAACCGATGTGCGCATTATTGCTGCTACCAATAAAGATTT
>JAEWWO010000056.1 GCA_023396345.1 Bacteroidota bacterium | reverse complement strand
TAATAGAAAGCTCTACATCGTCTTTTATTGAGGTACTAAATTGAAATTCGTAATTTTTCTGTTGTGAAAGATGTTGAATATTCTCTATCGCTCTTGCAGTTCTTAAATCAAGAAAATCAATAGAGTTTGATTGTTGAATTTGCCCTAACACTGCACTGAAACCGATTATGTATTGGATTTGTGTCTTGAAAATATGCCTTACAGAGCCTTCTTGAATATCATAAGTAATAAGCGGTCTTCCCTTTTTATTGTTAGGGTAGAGCAAATCCTCTACATTTTGCAAAATACTTGCAATGTGTTTTATGTCGTAATTATCAGGTGTTAATTCCAATGTGCCTGATTTTCCAACAACTCTGATTTCTATGTCGCCTATTTTCTCCACAATACAAATATATACGTTTTTTACTTTTCTTTATTGCTCTATTGCGTTTTTATCGGATTTTTTGTTCTTTTTTCTGCAGATTAAATTAAAAAAGAAAATTAGTATGACAAAATACTTAGTAGTGCGTAGGATAATAAAATCCAATAAGATTACTTAACTTCTAAAAATTATAAAAAGATAATCTTCTCAACTTTTTTTAACGAATACTTCAACCGATTGATGAAATCAATAGTCTTTAATTGTTGTATATTTGAAAGATATTATTAACAATCAAACATTTGATGTACATGCGCAAGATTTTATTTTTATTTACTTTTATTTTATTCTCGGTTTTAAGCTTTGCACAGTCACGTATTGCTGTAATTCCAAAACCTGTAAGCGTACAGGAAAAAACCGGAGAATTTGTATTACCTAAAACCATTTCGGTAAATGCTCCTAAAAACACGGAAATTGCTACCGGCGTAGATTTGCTCAGAAAAAAACTGTCCGTAGCTACAGGATACAATACAGTAGCTTCTACGGTAAACAATGCTACCATACTTTTGTCGCTCAACAACAGAGCTGATAATACTTTGGGCGATGAAGGTTATAAATTGTCCGTTACCGGAAACGGCGTAAAAATTACCGCCAATAAAAACGCCGGCTTGTTCAACGGTATTCAGACCTTACTGCAACTGCTTCCTCCTGAAATTGAAAAGAAAGAGCAGGTTGCCGATGTAAAATGGGCAATACCACAGGTGGAAATTATGGATTATCCCCAGTTGAAATGGAGAGGATTTATGCTGGATGTTGCCAGACATTTCTTTACCGTTGATGAAGTGAAAAGATATATCGACCAGATGTCAAGATATAAATTAAATGTACTGCACTTTCATATTAATGACGACGAAGGTTGGAGAGTAGAAATAAAATCATTGCCCAAGCTTACAAGCGTGGGCGCATGGCGTGTTCCCAGAGTTGGCGACTTCGGAGTTCTGCCCGCTCCTACACCTGAAGAAGCTAAAACTTACGGCGGATTTTATACGCAGGAAGAAATAAAAGACCTGGTTAAATATGCCAAAGAAAGATTCATAGATATAATGCCTGAAATAGATATGCCCGGTCACAGTATGGCTGTTCTGGCGGCTTATCCCGAGCTTTCCTGTACGCCCAACTTAAAAGTAAATGTAAGAGCCGGAGAAAAATTTATCGACTGGAGTACGCATACGCTGTTGCAGGACAATACATTATGTCCCGCAGATGAAGAAACCTACAGATTTGTAGATAAAGTGGTAGACGAAATGTCTGCATTGTTCCCGTTTGAATATATGCACATGGGCGGCGATGAAGCATTTTATACTTTCTGGAAAAAAAGTCCTGAAGTAACCAAGTTAATGCAGAGAGAAAATATAAAAACCTATGAAGAAGTACAGGGGTATTTTGAAAGAAGAGTAGAAAAGATTGTACACAAACATGGAAAAAAAATGATTGGCTGGGACGAAATATTTGCTACAGGAATTGAAAAATCTACGGCTGTTATGGCTTGGCGCGGCGATGGCACGGAAGGAATAAAAGCCTCACAGGCAGGACATAAAGTGGTAATGACGCCGGCAAAATGGGTGTATATCGATTATATGCAGGGCGATAAAACTACAGAGCCTCCCGTGTATGCTTCCTTACGTTTAAATGAAACCTATAAATTTAATCCGATACCAGCAGGAGCTAAAGCTGAAAATATTCTGGGCGGACAAGCTAATTTATGGACAGAACAGATTTACAATTATCGTCAGGTAGAATATATGACCTGGCCACGCGGATTTGCTTTGGCTGAATCTGTATGGTCGCCGCAATCATCCAAAAACTGGAACGACTTTGTGCGCAGAACAGAAAATCATATGCAAAGACTGGATAATGCTAAGGTAAAATATTCTTCGGCTATGTACGATCCGGTAGTAAGTGTGAAGAAAGCGGACGATAATAAAATTGCCGTTACGCTTACGCCCGAGCTGGAAGATTTAAACATTCATTATTCTTTCGATAACTCTTCGCCCGACAATTATTATCCTATATATACCGGTCCGTTGACTTTCCCGACAGGTGCAAAACAATTAAAAGTAATCACCTACAAAAAAGGGGAAGAAAAACCAGCAGGAAGATTATTAACGCTTACGCTGGAAGATTTAACCGGCAGAGCAAGATAGTCAGCAGGTAAGTTTTTAAAATTGTCATTCCGGACAAAGAGAAATGAAAAATCTTCTGCGTTTGGGATGGCAATTTTTC
This sequence comes from Bacteroidota bacterium, assembly GCA_023396345.1. Classification (GTDB taxonomy): domain Bacteria; phylum Bacteroidota; class Bacteroidia; order Chitinophagales; family Chitinophagaceae; genus Haoranjiania. The sequence goes on along the minus strand of JAEWWO010000056.1, from coordinate 164 downwards.
TTTTAAGGAATCGGAATCAGTATTCGATTTTCAATTTCATCTTCCCTTTTCAATTCTTTCCCTTTTATTTTTCATACTAAATGCGGATTTTTAATTACAAACAGTTAATTTTGCCACTAATCCGTTTTTTAAAATAAACAATACATGTCAGGTCAATTAAAAGA
>JAEWWO010000044.1 GCA_023396345.1 Bacteroidota bacterium | reverse complement strand
GGCACACGACAGTGGTCGTGCGCTAGCGAGGGAGATTAGCTGAAAGGTATGCAATTAAAGCATTTGAACTCGATGATTTAAATCCTGCGGTTCTTTGGATTTTAGCTTTAGTTAAATGGGATTATGGACAAATTGATAGTACAATTTTTGATTTTCAAGAAATAATTAGAATCGGTACACGCAGAATACATAAAACAGGGTACGGTGAAGATAAAGAAGTTGCATTAGCAAGAATAAATGATAGTAAATTTCAATTATATAGGCTCCTGAAAGACATAAAACCTGCTGTTGCAAAGAGATATTTGAGAGAATATGAAAAAGGAATAGAAAAAGGACTTGGTACTATAGTTGATTATTATTATCAGCGGGTTAAAATTAAAGAATAAGTAGTGAAATCAGATTTGTAATCTACATACTAAAAAAATCCCCCTGCTTGCGCACAAATATTTCACATGAAAACTTCTATTATAATCAACAAAAACGCTTAATTTTATATATAAATTTCAGTATAAGAAGAAAGTATAAGTTTTTTTATATAATGACAGGCATACGACAGGGGTCGTGCACTAGCGAGGGAGTATCTTACTATTATACAGGACAAAGTATTTCCGATAATATTTAATAACGTACAAATGTTATTTATAACTTCAATTAATAGGGAATGAGATTTTTTGAGTATTTACATTACAGAATGTACGCAGCATACACTAAGAAGGATGACAGCCCTATATTGAGAACATTTATGTATGTTAGTTTAGTTATGTTTTTTATTGTAATGATTGTACTAATATACTTAGATAAAATATTGTCTATTTCTAAAGGGTTGTCCAATGAGTATTTATATGAGATTCGGCATTCTAAAGTTTTTTTAGGTACTGTAATTCTATCTGTTTTGTTATTTACCTATTTTAGATTTACGAGAAAGGATTTTTCTTATTATGAAGAACGATATTCGAAATGCCATTCGTTGAATAAATCAATTAAAGTATGGATGTTAGTTGCGTTTCCAGTTCCATTTTTCTTTTTGAGTATTTTTCTTATAGCACCTTTATTTGGAGGTGAGATATGTGGGAAAGAGATAAAAGGGATATTCGGCAATTAATATCTAAATAAAATACCAACAGGCTCTTCGTTAAGAGCAGCCTATTTTTTACACGCTCTTCGGGATTTATAATCCCGAAGGCTTATCATAGGATTTGTCAATCCTGTAAATTCATGATTTTCACTCTTCGTGAACCCCGCTCTTCGGGATGTTTCGTAGGGCATCACGAAGTATAGATGAAAGTTAGAAATCTGCTTACAGTTTCTCCCTCTCTTGTTCCTGTGTGGCACAGCAACTCTATACAATTATCATCCTACAACTTAATACTTATTACTAAATACTTTCTACTAACTACTCTCATCAACTATTTTCTTTCTTTCCATTGCAGCACTTGGGCTATTCTCGTTATATTTGCGTAAATTTTTATTATGGAAGCAAGGAAAGCTATTGAAAGCCTTACAATTATGAATGAATTGGTGTTGCCCAATGATACCAATCATTTTGGTAATTTGCTGGGAGGGAAACTGATGTACTGGATGGATATTGCAGCGGCTATTTGTGCGGTTAAGCACAGCGGTATGCCTTGCATGACGGTGAGTGTAGACAATCTTTCTTTCAAAACACAGGTGAAGCTGGGTTCTACGGTAACCATTGAAGCCAAGGTATCACGCGCGTTTAATTCTTCCATGGAAATTCATTTGCGCGCATGGGCAAGTTTTCTGGATCATAAAGAAAGAGACTTAAGCAACGAAGCTTATATAACTTTTGTAGCTTTGGATGATAATGGCAGACCGGCAAAAGTTCCTGAATTAATTCCCGAATCGGAAGAAGAAAAACTGCATTACGAAGGCGCTTTGCGCAGAAGACAACTGCGTCTGGTACTTGCAGGAAAAATGAAGCCGGTAGATGCTCCTGAACTAAAAGATTTTTTAAACCAATAGTACACAATATTTATTTATGCCATATTTATTAAACATGAAAATTTACTGTACAGTATTTCTTGTTTTTATTTCTTTGAATACAATAGCTCAGAATACTTTCTTTCAGAAAATGCACGTGGGAGTAAATGCGGGAGTTACGGGTCATATAGGTTCTCTTTCACCAAGAGATTTTAAACCGGGTGTAGGTTTACAGGCAGAATATGAGATAACTGATAAAATACATTTGCGCTTAAACGGCTATATTTCGGAGCTTTCAGGCAAGGACAATGCAATGCCGAATTTTGGTCCCGATAACAGAAGCGCTAATTATTATTTTCATTCTAACCTGAATGAAATTAGTCTGTTGGGTCAATACGAAGTTTTTAATATAAATGCCGACAGAAAATTTTCTCCTTATGTGTTTGGCGGTGTGGCTATGTATCATTACAAACCTTATCAAAAAGTTGCTTATACAAACAGTAATAATGATATGCGCTTTGCAAATCTTGCAATGCAGCAGACTCATCCTTTTCAGAATGAACAATTTTCTTTTCCCGTGGGTTTGGGTGTAAAATATGGCTTCACGCCTAACTTCAGAATTTTTGCAGAAGGTAATTACAGAATAATGAATAATCTCTTGCTGGATAATTTTGCCGATGATAATAAATTCGATAGTTATTATTCAGTAAACGTAGGCATACTTTTTCGTTTGTCAAACACAGCAGGAGCAAGGAAAGGTATAAGCGGAAAAGATTGCGATTGTCCTGTTTATTAATTCAGATTAATTTTTATAAAAATAATGTACGATTCATTAGAGGCTTGTTTATTAGATTTAGAAAAACACAATCAGCTCATAAGAGTTAAAGAAGAAGTAGATCCTTATCTGGAACTTGCCGCTATACAATTACGTATGTACGAAGCGCAAGGTCCGGCGTTGCTTTTTGAAAATGTAAAAGGTTCTCAATATCGTTGTGCTGCCAATATTTTCGGTACTTTGGAAAGAAGTAAATTTATCTTTCGCGACTCATTACCAAAAGTGCAAAAGGTAATAGGTTTGCGCAATAATCCGATGGCTGCTCTTAAAAATCCTTTGGGAAGTGTTAGCTCCGGATTTGCAGCATTCAATGCATTACCATTAAAAAATCCGGGTAAAAAACCCATACTTTTCAAAGAAATTCAAATCAGCGATTTACCGCAGATACATCACTGGAAAAAAGACGGAGGCGCATATATCACCCTGCCGCAGGTGTACACAGAGAATATGGATAAGCCGGGTATCATGCAGTCGAATCTGGGCATGTACAGAATTCAAATGTCGGGCAACGATTTTGTGCAGGATAAAGAGTTGGGTTTGCATTATCAGATACATCGGGGTATTGGTATTCATCAAACTATATCAAATAAATATAACAAGCCGCTTAAGGTAAGTATTTTTGTAGGAGGTCCGCCAGCGCACACTTTGGCTGCAGTAATGCCGCTGCCCGAAGGTTTAAGTGAAGTATTATTTGCGGGATTGCTCGCCAACAGAAGGTTTCGTTATTTTTATGAGGATGGTTATTGCATTAGTGCCGATGCTGATTTTGTAATTACAGGAGAAGTTTATCCCGAAGAAGTAAAACCGGAAGGGCCTTTTGGCGACCATCTTGGCTATTACAGTCTTACACATGATTTTCCATTAATGCGTGTGCATAAAGTATATGCAAAGGAAAATGCTATATGGCCATACACTATTGTAGGAAGACCACCACAGGAAGACACCAGCTTTGGAGAGCTTATTCACGAAATAACCGGAGATGCCATTGGCAGCGAAGTGCCCGGATTAAAAGAAGTACATGCGGTAGATGCAGCCGGTGTGCATCCTTTGTTGCTGGCAATCGGTGAAGAAAGATATACACCTTACAACAGTGAGAGAGAACCTTTGGAATTGCTCACAATTGCCAACAGGGTACTGGGTACCAATCAGCTAAGTCTGGCAAAATATTTATTGCTCACAGCTGACGATAAAAACAAACTCTCTACACATAATATTCCAGAATTTTTCAGCTATATTTTTGAAAGAATAGATTTTAAAAAAGATATTCATTTTTATACCGAAACAACAATTGATACATTGGATTATTCAGGCACATCGCTCAACCACGGAAGTAAAGTAGCCTTGGTTGTGTATTCCGATAA
>JAEWWO010000011.1 GCA_023396345.1 Bacteroidota bacterium | reverse complement strand
GGACTCAAATTTTGTATGTTTAAACGACTAACAACTATTATCTTTTGTTTGTTGATAAATAATATCTGTGCCTCTGCCCAGCAGAAAACTTATATTGAAAGATTGTACGAGAAATATATTTCCGGCTCGTCTGATACATCCCGAAAACCAACCATTCTCGTTTTACCCACCGCAAGCTATTCGCCCGAAACAAAACTTGCACTGGGTGCGCAGGCTATTGTTTCTTTTTATACAGATATAAACAAGCGAAACCTTCGTCCCTCTTCCATACAGGCTGTTGCAGAAGCCGGAGGCAATCAATATAAATACATCAAACTGAAAGGCGATATATGGACCAACAATAACGACAATCATTATTTTGCCGATATCAAATACCGCAACCTGATGATTCCGTTTTATGGCACAGGAGGCAATACGCTGAAAGAAGACGAAGATATTTTAAGAGAAAAAAAATTTACAATTCTATCTTATGCCGAAAAAAAAATAGCCAACAACTGGTACGCAGGCATAAGAGCGGGCTTTGAAAATTACAGCTATGCAGATACTGCCGCAGGAGGCATATTTACTACAGAAGGGTTTGATAAGTTTCGTAACGGAAGGGGTTTGTTTGCAGGTTTGCAGCAATCCTGGGACACCAGAAACAATTTATTTTCTGCTACACGGGGACATTATTTTAATACAAGCTTCTCCTACGCTCCCGACTTTTTCAAGAAGAATAATTTTACAGGAACAATACTCACCGCAGATTTCAGAAAATTTATTCCTTTAAAAGAAAAACTGACACTGGGAATTCATGCTTTGTCGCAGAATTATTTTTCATCTGATGAAATGCCTTTTTACTTAATGCCTCAAATGGGTAATGATGAAATGATGCGCGGATATTTCAGAGGCCGCTACCGCGACAGACACTATTCCGCCGCACAAACTGAAATAAGGTACAGGTTTATTCCTCGATTGAGTCTTGCTGCCTTTGGCGGAACGGGACAAGTATATGGCAAAGAAAGTTTTTCTTTTGCTAATTTCAAACCTAACTATGGCGCAGGAATAAGGTATTACTTTGATCTTGAAAAAAATCAGTCTATAAGAATTGATTATGGATTCGGTGAAAAAGTGCCGGGTGAGAAAAGACAAAAAGGATTGTATTTTTCGTTGAATGAGGCTTTTTAAATTGATACAATTCTTCCACCCCCTGCCCCCGCCAGCGGGGGATATAGTACAAGAGAGCCGTTGTTTCAAAATTTTTATATCCGTATCTTTCTTTGTTCTTTTTCTTCCCGCTCCCTGCTTCAAACTTCCCTCTCCCAACTTCAAACTTTTACAAATAATATCTGTTCTTCTCAATCTCTTCTCTTACTGATTCTGTAACGAGATACCTGATAGACTTTCCTTCTTTTATTTGATTTCTGATAAAGGTGGACGAAATTTCCAGCATGGGCGCTTGCAATACTTTCCACTTAGCGGGAAGCGTGTTTTTATCTACAGGAAATTCGGGTCTTTCATAAATGACGAATCTGTAATTCTTTTGAAGCAGTTCGTTGTTCTTCCATTTCCCTAAATTTACATAGCTATCAGAACCAATGATAACTACAAATTCATTTTCAGGATATTTTTCATGAAGATAAGTAAGCGTGTCTATGGTATAAGACGGCTTGGGAAGCTTAAACTCAATATCGCTGGCACGCAATTTTTCATTTCCTTCAATAGCAATATTTACCAGATTGAGTCTGTCGTATTCATTTAATAAGGTAGAAGATTTTTTAAGCGGATTTTGTGGCGACACTACGAGCCACACTTGATCAACATCTGTATTATTAGCTACAAACTCTGCAATAATAAGGTGCCCAGTGTGTATGGGGTTAAAAGAACCGAAATACAATCCGATTTTCATCAAAATACTTTTATATTATTAAAGGTAGATTTTATACTTTATCAAACATACATCAATTCATTGAATTGCGATGTGTTTTTCACGTGTATAAACAGCAATTACGCATATTATTTTACTTAATGCTTGTTCATACAAACTTAATATTATAAATTTGATAAACTCTTTATTTTTGTTTCTGATAACAGAAAGAATATACAACTAATGCATGCAGAAATTTTACTCGAACTAAAAGGAGGCAGCTATCCGGCTTTTAAAACCATCTACCAGCAATGGAAAGGGAAGGTTTTCTATTATTTTCTTTCTAAAACAAATGAAGAGGACAACGCAAAAGAACTTACACAACTTACGTTTATAAAACTATGGGAATACCGCTCATCAGTAGACGCAGCAATAACTGTAGAACAACAAATATTTCAGAAAGCAAAATATATTTACATTGACCACTTAAGAAAACAAGCACACCAAAGAGAATTGTATTCTGCCAGAGAAGAACAGTCTACTGAATACTACACGCCACACCGCTCTTACGAAGAGGGACAAACCATACAACTGGCTATTGAGTCTCTGCCCAAGAGCAGACAGCAGATATTTAAACTGAAATACATTCAGGGATATTCATACAAAGAAATCTCTGAGATAATGGATATTTCGCCAAAGACGGTTGACAATCAATTGCTGAAAGCCGTTAAGCATTTGAGAAAAATACTCGAAGCAAATGTAGCTACACCTGTGTTGGCAATTATTTCTTTGTTTCTGTAATCATTATTTTATTTCCAGATCTACCCATAAAGGGAGGTGGTCCGATTCGTAAGAAGCTTCCGTTATCACGCCTTCATTTTTCAAAATAAAGTCAGTCGGTTTTGCGTAAAAGATAAAGTCAATTTTTCTGTCGGGATTTATATTGGGAATAGTTGGCAGATTTTTCACGCCGGCACTTTTAAACACAGTCTGCATCTTTTGTATAGAATTTGCTTCCGGC
>JAEWWO010000381.1 GCA_023396345.1 Bacteroidota bacterium | reverse complement strand
ATCTCTATCTCATTTTCGATATTCTTTTTACTCTTGAATATATCCATATCCGAAAATGCAGCAGCACTCATATCTCCTCCCTTCTTATCGTCCTTTATCAATAAGGTAGAGGAAATATTATATTCAGGAACACTGTAACGAAGGTATAACCAACCTAAAGTTAAACAAATTAAGACACCTAATACAAACCAGTACCAATATCTAGTATATTTATTTAATTCAGCACGTAAATTAATTTTTGAGGAGGATTCTTCAAGATAATCTCCTTCATTCTTTACAAAATCAGCCATATAATTGCAAATAGATTAAATTAAAAATATTTTATCTTACCAGCACTGAGACTAAAACAGCAGCAGCGGAAATAAGTGCAGTAACGATGGGTATTGTTCTGGTAGATCTTACATCAGCCTGAGCAGTTTTTTGTTCGTTATCAGGCTCAATGTAAACTACATCATTTTGTTGTAAATAAAAATAAGGAGATTGAGTAACGTCTTTTTTATTCATATTTAAGCGTGCTATCGTTCTTTGCCCATTATTTTCTCTTATCAACATAACGTTTTCCCGTTTTCCATAAGGTGTCATATCTCCGGCCAAACCTATTGCCTCTAAAACGTTAATTTTATCATTGGTTAAGGTAAAAGTACCGGGTTTGGTTACCTCTCCTATTACTGTAACTTTAAAATTCATGAATCTGATATTTACAATAGGACTTTTAGTTTGTTTAGCAATTTCATTGGTAAGTTTCTGTCTTGCCTGTTCTAAAGTAAGACCTTCAATATTTACAGTTCCTATAACAGGGAAATTTATATTACCGTCTTTATCTACTAAATAACCTACATTCGAAAGAGCAGTAGCACCACTACTTTGTGAAACAACTGCTTGCGTATTTGTAGCTGAAGGTGCCAACATTTCCCCTTTATTAAATAAAGCATTTGACTCAGGACTTAAAGTGTTAACGGTAATAGAGAGAATATCTCCCTCTTTAATTCTTGTATCTACCTGATTCAAAATAGCTTCCGTGACATTTGTACTATCTCCCAAATCACTCATATATACAAGATTGCGTTGAGGAGTGCAAGCAGATAGTAAAAGTATCAATGCAAAAATTGTAAGAAAATAATAATTACTATTATTAAATAATCTCATTCTCATTTTGTTTATTTTAATTTTCTTGTTGTCTATCAGCAAATTCCATGCAAAATAACTTCATTTAACGCTATTTAGCAAATAAATCTACTAATAAGATTTGAATTAATAAACTCATAATTACATTTTTTATTGCCTAATTTTGTTAACTATATAATTATACAACATCATGCTTGGTATTTTTAAGAAGAAAAAAGAAATTAAAGATTTCAGTTTCTTGCAAACAGACATTCATTCTCACATGATTTTTGGTTTGGACGATGGTGCGCAAACTGTTGAAGATTCTTTAGAATTGATAAAAAATATGCACAGTCTGGGATTCAGCACTATCATTACTTCGCCACATGTGCATTCAGACTTCTACCCCAACACCACCGGCGGTATACTTACACAATACAAAAAAGTACTGGCAGCCATAGAAGCAGAGAAGATTGACATTCAATTTAAAACTGCTGCAGAATATATGATTAATGACTGGTTTATGGAATTATTGAAAGAGGAAGAAGAGCTGCTTACCATTCACGATAAACATGTTTTAGTAGAAATGTCTTACCTGGCAGAAAGCCCTTACCTAAACGATGCTATTTTTCAGTTACAGGCAAAAGGCTACACACCAATTTTGGCTCATCCTGAACGATACAATTTTTATCACCATGATTATAAACAATATCAAGAGCTAAAAGATAGAGGATGTCTGCTTCAACTCAATACTATTGCACTAAGCGGCTATTACGGTAGCCACGTAAAGAAAATTGCTACTCAGTTATTAGACGATGGTTTGTATGATTACTGCGGGTCTGACATGCATCATATGCGCCATTTTAAAGCCTTGGAAGGCTTGCTCAACTCTAAAATTATTCATAAACTGGCAGAATATCCTTTTAGAAATAGTGAGATTTTGGTGTGATATCAATGCATCATTAAAACAATAAAAGCCTTACAACGTACTGTTATCAAGGCTTTTATCTTGTGGGAGCTACTGGAGTCGAACCAGTGACCCTCCCGACTTACAAGTCGGGATGCTCTAAATTCTTCTCTTTAATTAAAGCCTCTATCCGCTTCCTGTTCTTCCAGCTCTTTATTTCTCTTTCTCTTCTATAAGCTTCAGCTTTACTCAAATACTGTTCTGTATATACTATAATCCAATCATCAACACTTCCCGTATAACCCTTATGATCGCTGTTATGCTTACGCAATCTCTCCGCAAGAACATCGCCGGTATGACCAACGTAATACGCATCTTTTTTAGCAGAATATAAAATATACAGATAAAACATATGCAACATTAAAACAAAAAAAGCCTTGAAACGTACTGTTACCAAGGCTTTTATCTTGTGGGAGCTACTGGAGTCGAACCAGTGACCCTCTGCTTGTAAGGCAGATGCTCTAAACCAACTGAGCTAAGCTCCCGTTGTTTGGGAGTGCAAATATAAAATCATTTTTTCATTCTCCAAATTTTTTTTAAAAATTTTTATCGCTCCTAAAACTTACACTCGTTTAGATAATTTCTAATGAATTTAATCGTTCAACTGTAATTTTAATACAATATTCCGTGATTATTAATATAACTTTTTTACATTTGCACCTGATTTTAGTCAAACATCTTTTTCACGCAGAATTTAGAAAACAGACATTGAAACAATTTAACTACTATCAGCTTATCATTCAACAAACAAAACTGGCGTTTTGTTTACTACCTGCTTGTGTTCACTCTCCCGGAACACAGTTGCGACGATATAGAATTTAATCAATCCTGAAAACCATTAGGGTTCAATCGTTCTTTAGTTTACTTAAATTTTATATCAATTAATTTATTTTTATAGTGGAGAATAATAATATTCCAAAATTTAATATCATAGTCAGAGTTGCTACAAAAGAGGATGTGCATTATGCAGAAACAATTGTAGCCGAAATGGAATCCTCAGCAAAAGCACGTGGTACGGGCATTGCCAAACGTACGCCTGAATATGTAGCCAATAAAATACTGGAAGGCAAAGCAGTAATTGCTCTTAAAGATAATGAAGAGTGGATTGGCTTTTGTTATATCGAAGAATGGGGACATGGAGAATTTGTTGCCAACAGTGGTTTAATCGTAGCTCCGGAATACCGTAAAAGCGGCGTAGCTAAACGCATTAAGGCGGAAACGTTTGCATTGTCGCGAAAAAAGTATCCGCATGCTAAAATATTCGGGCTTACAACCGGCTTGGCTGTTATGAAAATCAACTCCGACCTGGGTTACGAACCTGTTACTTACAGCGAACTTACTGACGATGAAGAGTTTTGGGCAGGTTGCAAAAGTTGCGTAAATTACGACATTCTGATGGCGAAAGAAAGAAAAAACTGTATGTGCACAGCCATGCTTTTTGATCCGAAAGACCATTATGAACCGGAAGAAACAAAAGAATACTTTGAAGAGAAATCAAACGTATTTGAACGCCTGTTCAGATTTAAGAAATATAAATTTTTAAAGAACTCAAGAAAAAAATAAATACTATGGCAAAGAAAATCGTACTGGGATTCAGCGGTGGATTGGATACAACCTTTTGTGTAAAATATTTTGAAGATTTGGGTTACGAAATACACAGTGTAATTGTAAACACCGGCGGATTTTCAAAAGAAGAAATCAAACATATTGAAAAACACGCCAAAGCATTGGGCGTAGCTTCTCACAAAACCATTAATGCCATCGAAGGTTATTATGATAAAATAATTAAGTATCTGATTTTTGGCAACATTCTTAAAAACAATACCTATCCTTTAAGCGTTAGTGCCGAAAGAATTATTCAGGCTATGCATATTGCAGAATATGCCAAACAACTTAAAGCAGATGCTATTGCTCACGGAAGCACAGGCGCCGGCAACGATCAGGTACGTTTTGATATGGTGTTTAACATCATTGTTCCGGATATGGAAATCATCACACCCATCAGAGATCTTAAGCTGAGCCGCGAAGAGGAAATCGTATTCCTGAAAAAGAAAGGAGTGAAGATGAATTTTGAAAAATCTAAATACTCTATCAATCAGGGTTTATGGGGCACAAGCGTTGGAGGCAGAGAAACTTTAAACTCAAGAGAGTTTTTGCCGGAAGAAGCTTTCCCTACAAAAGTTACTAAGAAAGAAAAAGACGCAGAAACTGTAAAACTTGTTTTTAAAAACGGAGAACTTACAGGAGTGAATAATAAAAAATTCAAACATCCTTCTCTTGCTATTCAACACTTACAAACAATTGCCGCACCGTTTGGCATAGGCAGAGACGTACATGTGGGCGACACTATCATTGGTATTAAAGGTCGCGTAGGATTTGAAGCTGCCGCACCAATGGTGATTATTAAAGCGCATCACACATTAGAAAAACATGTGCTTACCAAATGGCAGCTTAGCTGGAAAGATACGCTTTCTGCTTTCTACGGCAACTGGCTGCACGAAGGACAATTTCTTGATCCGGTAATGCGCGATATGGAAGCATACATGCAAAGCTCTCAACAACATGTTACGGGCAATGTGTTTGTAAAGCTGATGCCATACCGCTTTCAGGTAGAAGGCATTGAATCTAAATACGATTTAATGAGCAGCAAATTTGGAAAATACGGCGAAATGAACAATGGCTGGACAGGCGATGATGTGCGTGGTTTCAGTAAAATTTTCAGTAATCAGTTAGTGATTTTTGAATCGGTTAAAGATAAGTAAAAGTATCAAATACTAAGTACTAAGTACTGAGTACTATAATGATTATTATTAAGTAAAACTAAGATAGTGATAAAAGCAGGAATCATAGGCGGAGCGGGATATACAGGGGGTGAGTTAATCAGGTTATTAATAAATCACCCTGAAGTGAATATTGAATTTATACACAGCAAAAGCAATGCGGGCAATAAAGTAGAGAAAGTACACAATGACCTTATCGGAGAAGAATTATATTTTTCAGATGACGAGGTGTTAGAGGCTCTTCAGTCAGAAGCGGGTGTTGATGTGCTGTTTCTCTGTCTGGGACACGGCGATTCCAGAAAATTTTTAGAGAACACAACGGTAAATAATAGTATAAAAATTATTGATCTGGCTAATGATTTCCGTTTAAAAAAAGATGCGGTTTTTGGTGAAAAAACTTTTGTGTATGGTTTACCTGAACTGAATAAGGAAGCAATACAATCAGCCCAAAACATTGCCAATCCGGGATGTTTTGCTACTGCTATACAACTCGGTTTATTACCTTTGGCTAAAGCCGGACTTATAAAACAGGAAGTGTATGCTACCGGCATTACAGGTTCTACAGGAGCCGGACAAAGCCTCTCTCCTACTTCACATTTTTCATGGAGAGCCAATAATATTCAGGCATACAAAACACTCACGCATCAACATCTTGGCGAGATAGGAGAATCCGTAAATCAACTGGCAGAACATACAGAAAAACCACTTATCAACTTTGTTCCCTGGCGTGGCGATTTTACAAGAGGCATTTTTATCAGCTCTTTACTTGACTGCGATTTATCGTATGATGAAGTAATGAATATCTATTCAGATTTTTATGCCGATGCTGCATTTACGCACGTTTCAGCTTCTCCCATCTTTTTAAAACAAGTAGTAAATACCAATAAATGTGCGATATCTCTGGAGAAAGTTGGATCAAAACTTGTTGTACATTCAGCTATAGATAATCTGCTGAAAGGCGCATCAGGACAAGCGGTTCAGAATATGAATCTTATTTTCGGAATAGATGAAAAAACAGGTTTACGATTAAAAGCCAATTATTTTTAGTCCATATTTTATTTAGTAACTAACATATTTCGAAGACAAACATCATGAAGCATTTAAGGCAAGTTATTTTAGCAATTCTGTTATTTTTTATTCACACAACTTATGGA
>JAEWWO010000372.1 GCA_023396345.1 Bacteroidota bacterium | reverse complement strand
GTGTATTTGCTTTGTAAAGCTCGGCATGTGTTTTCCCAAAATTATCTGTAGCCTCATCAGCTAAAGCTATTATTCTCCAGGGTTCAGTTCTGCCGTGTGTTGGAGCCCAGTTAGCCAATGCAAGAATATTTTTTATATCTTCTTCTGAAATTTTTTTATCAGTAAAATCAACAGGATTTATATTTCTTCTGTTTTCAATTGCTTTTTTAATCAGTTCAAAATTGCTCATAGTAATTAGTTTTTAATGATGCTTATTTCTGCACCAAGGTTATTTAATCTTTCGTGTATATTTTCGTATCCCCTTTGTATTTGTTCTATATTCTGAATTACGCTTTTTCCTTTAGCACTCATGGCTGCAATCAACAAAGCCACACCGGCTCTTATATCCGGACTGCTCATGTGTATTCCTTTAAGCTGATGTTTTCTTTCAAGACCTATAACTGTTGCCCTGTGCGGATCACAGAGGATGATCTTTGCTCCCATATCAATCAGATTATCTGTAAAAAACAATCTGCTTTCAAACATTTTCTGATGTATAAGCACGCTTCCTTTTGCCTGCACAGCAGCTACCAGTACAATGCTCAATAAATCAGGTGTAAATCCCGGCCATGGATGATCGTAAATCGAAAGAATATTACCACTAAGTGGCGTTTCAATTTCATAAATTCTTTGTTCAGGTATATGTATATCATCCTCTTTAATCTCCATTTTTATTCCTAATTTTTTAAACTTATCAGGAATAATTCCCAAATGTTCTATACCTGCATTTTTTATAGTTATGTCACTTTGTGTTAAAGCTGCCAGTCCGATAAAACTACCTACTTCTATCATATCCGGTAAAAGCTTATGCTGTGTACCTTTCAGCGTGTTTACTCCTTCAATCTCTAATAAATTACTGCTAATGCCCGATATTTTTGCACCCATTCTGTTCAGCATTTTACACAACTGCTGAATATACGGCTCACAGGCTGCATTGTAAATAGTAGTTTTTCCTTCAGCAAGAACGGCTGCCATTATAATATTGGCTGTGCCGGTTACCGAAGGCTCTTCCAGCATCATATAATTGCCTTGTAGTTTAGATGAACTAAACTCAAGACAGTAAGTAGTAGTATTGTAAGAGAACTTTGCTCCGAGTTTTTCAAGTCCGTCAATATGCGTATCCATGCCACGTCTGCCAATCTTATCTCCTCCGGGCTTTGCTATCACAGCCTTTCCAAACCGAGCCAGCATGGGACCTGCAATCATTACACTTCCGCGCAATGTACTTCCAATTTTTCTGAATTCTTCTGTTTCAAAAAAATCAAGATTGATATTTCGTGCATTAAAAGTATAAGTATTATTTTCTGTTTTATTAATTTCAACGCCTGCTTTAGACAGTAATTCTATCAGTCTGTTTACATCCAGTATATCAGGAACATTACTTATGGTAACAGTTTCATCAGTTAACAACACAGCAGAAATTATCTGCAAAGCCTCATTTTTAGCGCCTTGCGGATATATATCACCATGCAATTTTTTCCCTCCCGTTACCTGAAATGAATTCATATATTTACGTTTGTGACAAATGTAATAAAATTGAAAGAGTTGCAGTAAAGAACGCTACAACATAAAATATATTCACATAAAATTAAAGATTTGTTTTTATTATTATCTTTATTCTATATCTTTTCACACAATTTCAATTGAAGTATGCATAAATATTTTTTTATTATTCTGTCATTCTCACTCGTCATTGCGGGATGCGAAGTGAAACAAGCTACACAAACAAAATCTTCTTACTCATTTGCCAAAGGTGCCGATATCAGTTGGCTTCCGCAAATGGAAGCAACAGGATATAAGTTTTACAACGACAATGGTGTACAGGAAGATTGTTTTAAAATTTTGAAAGATCATGGTATCAATTCCATTCGTTTGCGCACATGGGTCAATCCGTCCAACGATCCGCAAAGTGGTCATTGCAGCAAAGAAGAAACCATAGCAATGGCTGTAAGAGCAAAACAATGGGAAATGCGCGTGATGATTAACTTTCATTACAGCGATAGCTGGGCCGACCCGGGCAAACAACACAAACCAAAAGCCTGGGAAGAACTAAATTTTGAACAACTAAAAACAACTCTTTATACTTATACACTTGATGTAATGCAGGGATTGAAAACTGCAGGCGTATCTCCGGAATGGGTACAGATTGGTAACGAAATACCTTCGGGAATGCTATATCCCGATGGCAGTACAGACAACTGGCCACAACTGGTACAGCTTATAAATCAGGGATATGATGCTGTGAAAAAAGCAAGTCCCAACTCTAAAGTAATCTTACACGTGGATCAGGGAAATAACAATGAGCGCTTTCGCTGGTGGTTTGATAATGCTCAAAAATACGGAGCAAAATATGACATCATCGGCATGTCTTATTATCCTTATTGGCTGCAAGGACAACCCTATTATACACAAAATATCAACGACCTTGCACAAAACTTAAACGACATGGTACAGCGATACAACAAAGAAGTGATGGTGGTAGAAGTTGGTGGTGAAGATATAAAAGAACAAAATACTTTTGACATGCTAAAAGCTGTCATTCAAAAAGTAAAAGTAGTACCCAATCAAAAAGGTTTAGGTGTGTTTTACTGGGAGCCACAAGGTGCAAGAAGCTGGAGCAAATATGCATTAAGTGCCTGGCGCAACGATGGCAAACCATCCAAAGCAATGGATGCATTTATGGAATAAGCAGCTTCTACACATTCAGCAAAATAACAGATGTTTAAAACAGAAGCTCAAACTTAAAGTTTACCTTTGAGAAAATTTTTTTATGATTTATTCAATGACCGGATACGGACGTGCAGAAAGCTCAATTGGCAATAGTACATGCATTGTAGAAATTCGCTCGCTTAACGGAAAGCAAATGGATGTGCGCATGAATATATCTACTTATTTAAAACCTTATGAGATTGAAATAAGAAATATGCTTGCCGACCAATTGATAAGAGGAACCCTGGAATGCAATATTACTATTAAACAAAACGGAACCACCAAGCCCGTAGTAGTAAATACCGATTTACTAAAGTCTTATTACACTTCCTTAAAAGAAGTAGCAGATGAACTGCAACTAAATACCGAAAACCTTTTTGCTGCAATGCTAAAACTTCCTGATGTTGTAACCGGCAATACCGAGCAAATATCTGAAGAAGAATGGCTGGCTGTAAAAGAAATTATTAATGAAGCCATACAGGCAGTAAATAAACATCGTAAAAACGAAGGCAACATTTTAGAAAAAGATCTTTTGCTACGCATTGAAAATATTGAAAACCTGGAAGAAGTAAATGCGCAATTAGCTCCGGCAAGAAAAGAAAAAATAAAAGAAAATCTGCTCAAATCCATTCAGGAAAATGTTGGTGCTGAAAACTACGATACCAACCGGTTTGAGCAGGAACTGATTTACTATATAGAAAAACTGGATATCAGCGAAGAACAGGTAAGACTAAAAAATCATTGTGCTTATTTTCGTGAATTAATTCACGACAATGAGTTGAGCAAAGGCAAAAAACTATCTTTTCTTTTACAGGAACTGGGCAGAGAAATTAATACTACCGGTTCCAAAGCCAATGATGCAGAAATCCAAAAGAATGTAGTGCAAATGAAAGACGAATTGGAAAAAGCAAAAGAACAAATTCTGAACATACTGTAATGATAAGATATCTGCTATTTTTTGTTGTAGTACTTTTTGCATCCTGTACTTCTCAGGAAAATCTGTATGAACAGAAACAGAACCTGAAAAAAACAGAATGGCATACATCTGACTATCCTGAATTTGATTTCACGGTAGCAGACACTACCATTGCTTACAATGTATACTTTGTAGTACGTCACCTCAATACATATAAATACAATAATCTTAGAGTAAACATTCGCAGAAGCTCACCGTTGGACTCTACCTTTGCTGCCACTTACAATTTTAATCTTGGCGAAGAAAGTAACTGGAAAGGCAAACAGGTGAATGATCTAATAGAACACAGGTTCAGGATAAATGAAAAACCATTAATTCTTACCAGCGTACCATACAAATACATCCTGCAACATCAAATGCTGGATAAAACCTTAACAGGCATTATGTCGGTAGGAATAAGAATACAAAAAGCTAACTAAAAAAATTTACTAATCATGAGCAGCTCTGAAATTATAAATTTATTGCAGTCGCTGAATGAAAAATATGAAAAAGCAGATACGCTGAATATTTTTCAACATACTATTCAGGCTCTGTTACTCATGGATAGTCATGTCCGAGCCGGCGGATATATTCAGCTTATACAAAACGGTTACGGAGAATATATATTTGAAAATGCCTGGCCGGAAGCATTTCGTTATATGGGAGCCAATCATCTGGCTCAAAATATACTTGACGCTAAAGAAATATACCTTAATCATAAACAGGAATTAGAAAAAGAACTCACACTGGAAGAGTTTACTAAACTATACGAACAATATCCGCAACTTGACACTTTACACAATCAATACCTTGATTTTATTGACGAAGAATTAAACATCATCAAAACGTTTATAGATATTCATCCTCAATATTTTAATCCTGCATAAAAAAAAGGCCCTGTAGAGACAGGACCGTGGTTTGAATATTCTATTAAACTAAACAAAATGTACAATTTTATAATGCGATATCGTATTCCGTAACCATCTTTCTCAAATTCATCAATCCGTATCGCATACGTCCCAAAGCAGTATTAATACTGCAATTGGTCATTTCTGCTATTTCCTTAAAACTTAAATCACCGAAGTGTCTCAAAACTACTACTTCCTTTTGTTCTTTTGGCAGATAGTCCAGCATTTTATGAATACTTGCAAAACTCTGTTCTTTCATTATTTTCTGTTCTGCATTTTCGTTGGTGCCTATACCCATCACTTCAAAAATATCTCTCATTTCTGTTGCGTCGGTAGTAACTACTACCGGTCTGCGTTTAATTTTTCTGAAATGATCTACACATAAGTTATGCGCAATTCTCAGTGCCCAGGGCAAAAACTTACCTTCTTCGTTATAATTTTTGGTACGTAAAGTTTCTATTATCTTAATAAAAGTATCCTGAAAGATATCTTCTGCCAAAGCCCGATCTTTAACCAAATAAAATATAGAAGAAAAAATTCTTTCTTTGTAGCGGTTTATTAAAGTAGATAGTGCAATATTACAGCCGTTTTGAAACGACAGGATTAATTCATTATCAGAACAATCGTTATAATTTCTCTTCATGAAAATATATTTTTCCCTTATTCCTTAAAAAAGATATTCTCTTTTTTTGGTAATTATTATTGTTTTGCTTTTAGAGTAAATATATTTTCAGACGCAGTTGTGTTATAAGTTATATTAATATTTTGCAAATATAGAAAATTATTCTCAATAAAAAGAAATAATTCTCAATAAACCTTACATAAGACCTCAATGTACAGACAAGGTTTAAATATTCTGATAAAAATGACTCTGCTTATTCTGCATCAGAAAAATAAAATTATCTTTACTCACTTGTTAGAAATATATCTGTTTTAACCTTTGATTAAGTGGTAAGGAATGAGCAGATTTCTTTACAGGAAAGGAAAAAATAATGAAAAAAAATACTAAAGATAAAGACGTAATTTTCGTTAAAGGTGCTAAAACGCACAATCTTAAAAACATAGATGCAGAATTTCCACGCAACAATTTTATTGTTGTTACAGGTGTGTCAGGCAGTGGTAAATCATCGCTGACCATAGATACTTTATTTGCCGAAGGACAAAGAAAATATGCCGAAAGTTTGAGTGCCTATGCCCGACAATTCCTTAATCGAATGTCAAAACCCGATGTAGAATACATTAAAGGTTTGTGTCCAGCAATTGCTATCGAACAAAAGGTAATCGTACGCACACCAAGAAGCACGGTTGGCAGCATGACCGAGATTTATGATTACTTACGTTTACTCTATGCAAGAGCCGGAATAACTTATTCGCCCATAAGTGGAAGAATTGTAAAGAAAGATGATGTAACCGAAGTAGTAAAAGAAGTACGTCAATTAAAAGAGAAACAAAAAGTCTACATACTTTCTACCTTTCATATACACGAAAACAGGAACACCAGAGAAGAGCTGAACTTGCTTCAGCAAAAAGGCTTTTCAAGAATTTATTTTCAAAAATCTGCCGAAATTGAAAACATTGAAGATTTACTGGAACTTGATGATAAAAAACTCACCTCAAAATTTAAAAAGCAAAATGAGAGTTTTGTATTGATTGATCGTTTTGTAGTAAAAGATTTTTCTGAAGAAGATGTGCATCGCATTTCCGATTCGGTCAACACGGCTTTCTACGAAGGTTACGGCGAAATGTTTCTGGATATTGATGCAGAAGAATTGCGCAGCTACAACAATCGTTTTGAGCTGGACGGAATAAAATTTGAAGAACCTAACCCCGATTTATTTTCATGGAATAATCCGTACGGCGCCTGCCCTACCTGCGAAGGTTTTGGACATGTATTAGGCATTGATAAAGACCTTGTGATTCCTGACAAAAGATTGAGCGTCTATGAAGGCGCAGTAGCAGCCTGGAAAGGAGATAAAATGGTATGGTGGAAAAATCAGTTTGTAAACAACGCACACAAATTTAATTTTCCCATCCATAAATCTGTAGCTGAATTAACAAAAGAACAAATGCATATTTTATGGCATGGCAATCAATATGTACACGGCATCAATGATTTCTTTGCAGATGTACAATCTCAGCTGTATAAAATTCAGTACAGAGTAATGCTTAGCCGATACAGAGGAAGAACAGAATGTCCTGACTGCGACGGTTACAGACTTCGTAAAGAAGCATTATATGTAAAAATAGACAATAAACATATTGCGGAACTGGCAGACATGCCGGTGAAGGATTTAAAAATATGGTTCGACAAAATACAACTCAATGAATACCAGCAGGAAGTAGCAAAGAGAATTCTGACAGAAATAAACCAGAGGCTGCAAACCTTACTGGATGTGGGTTTGGGATATCTTACAC